>JANPCR010000286.1:0-28673 GCA_031431035.1 Rhodoferax sp. | reverse complement strand
CCAATCAGCCCGGCCTGAAAATTCGGCCACCACGCGCTTCATCGCCGGAATCATCACCAGCGCCTGAAATATTTTGCGCACTGCGTCAATTTTGGCCTGCAGGGCAGGGGCCTCGGGCGTGCCCCTGGCGGCATACACGGCGTGAATTGCAGCAGGGTTCACATTGGCCGTGGCGCTGATGCAGCCCACGCCGCCAATGGCCAAGGCTTGGCTCAATGGCAATTCGCTGCCGGGAAAGACTTCAAAACCGTCTTTGGCAAAGTTGTCAATCATCGCTTTGGTGTTGTCCCACACGCCCGAAGAATCCTTCACGCCGATCACCGTGTTGGGGTAGCGCTTGCGCAGCATTTCAATCAGGTTCAGCGTGATCGGCACGCCAGATACGGCAGGGATGTGGTACAGGTAAACCTTCAAATTGGCGTTGCCCACGCGCTCGATCACCTCTGAGTAATAGGCATAAAGGCCTTCGTCAGACACGCCCTTGAAGTAAAACGGCGGCAGCATCAAGCAACCCGCAGCGCCATTGGCCGCCGCGTGTTGGGTCAGCGTCACCGCGTCTGGCAGCGCACAAGCGCCCGTCCCTGGCATCATGCGGTGCGCTGGAATGCCAGCGGCCAACAGCGCATCGGTTAATCCCAGCCGCTCGCTCACCGACAGCGATGCCGCCTCAGAATTCGTGCCAAAAATCGCCAGGCCCACGTTGTTGCTGATCAGCCATTGGCAATGCGCAATGTAGCGCTCGACATCGGGCTCCAGATTGGGTTTGAACGGCGTGAGCACGGGCGAGAGCACGCCGCGGATGGGTGGGGTGGTTGACATGGTGATTTTGATTTCAGTGCAAAGAGGTGCGACAGGACAAACGGTCAAAGTATTTCATGGTGATTGCACGTTGAGTATGGATCTGCAAGGCAATCGAACTCCAGTTCATTTTGATGGTCAAACCATAAAGTATTTATGGTTAAAGCAGGGCTTGTGGCTCGATCGGGCAAGTCCAGGCCTTAAGTTGAAGTTTCGACCCATGTATTGACCAAATTGTCATCTTCGGATATCTTCAACATATCTTTTTCCAGCTATTTGATTGAACATGACATCACGCACTGCTCCGGCCCAAATTGCATTCCGCTTCAGACCGATTGACAACGCTGCGGGTGTGACCCGCGAAACCGCGAAACTTTTGGCATTGCGCTTAGGTGTTGATGAGACCCAAGTCATACATCTGGCACTGCGCAGCATGGCAATCAAACTACTCCCGCAGTATGAAGCCGATGACGGCCCGCTGACCGCAGCACAATTGCGTCAAATCAAAAAGCACGTGCCGCAAGGAGTGAAACGGTCGGTGCGCTCAAGCCTGTTCGAGCTGGACGTAGCTTGAAGCATCTCTGGTGGGGCGAACCCGCTGCGGGCGACATTGTTTGGTGCCACTTTCCTGATTTTGTTCAACCCCGTCCGAAACCCAGGCCGGTGCTGATTCTGGCCGTGTTCGATGACGACGCGCCCCAATTTCATGTTCGCGTGGCTTACGGCACGAGCCAACGCACCAACACCCTTTACCGAGGGGAGTTTGCAATACTTCGTGAGCGCAACGACGCGGCTTTTGAAGCGGCAGGCCTAAGTTTTGACACCAAGTTTGACTTGAAGCAGGCGCTTGATTTGCCCTTTGACACAGACTGGTTTTCAGTCCCGCCAACCGCTCCCCATGGCCAGAATCCCAAGTTGGGCACGCTGCATCCATCGTTGGTGCGGGCGGTGCAGGCCGCTCATCGAGCGGCTGGATCCTAGGGCAGGATGCTTTGACGCACTGACTGCTGCAGTAGCCCCCGTCACTCAATCTCTGGCGTCCTGCCGTTGTTGTCCACCGCCCGCAAAAAATCAAAATCCACCCCCTTGTCCGCCTGCGTCACCGTTTGCAAAAACAGTTTCTTGTAGCCTCGCCGGGCGGTGGGTTCGGTGATGGGGTTCGCGAGGGCGCGTCGGGCGAGTTCTTCAGCAGACACCAACAGGCTGATTTCGCGCTTTGATACCGAAAGGCGGATGCGGTCGCCGTTTTGGACGTGCGCCAATGGCCCGCCCACTGCTGATTCGGGCGTGACGTGCAGCACGATGGTGCCGTAACCAGTGCCGCTCATGCGGCCGTCGGAGATGCGCACCATGTCTTTCACCCCGGCGCGGGCGAGCTTGATGGGGATAGGCAAATAGCCCGCTTCAGGCATGCCGGGCGCGCCTTTGGGGCCAATGTTTTTGAGCACCAACACGTCTTGGGCGGTCACGTCCAGGTCGGGGTCGTCAATGCGGTGGGCCAAGTCTTGCGCGTTTTCAAACACCACGGCGCGGCCTTCGTGCTCCATCAGTTTTGCGTCGGCTGCGGACTGCTTGATGATGGCGCCGCCCGGTGCCAGGTTGCCGTACAGCACGGCAATGCCGCCTTGCGGGTAGATGGGTTGGTTGAACGGGCGAACCACGTCTTGTTGGAAACCAGGGCCAGCCGCTTCGAGTTCCTCGCCCAAGGTGCAGCCCGTGACCGTCATCGCATTGAGCTTGAGCAAGGGTTTCAATTCGCGCAACAGGGTTGCCATGCCCCCGGCGTGGTGAAAATCTTCCATGTAATGCTGGCCAGAAGGCTTGAGGTCGAGCAGTACCGGGGTGCCCCTGCCCATGCGGTCCAGCGCGGGCAGGTCGATGTCAAGGCCCACGCGCCCAGCGATGGCTGCCAGGTGCACGATGCCGTTGGTCGAGCCGCCGATGGCCAGCAGCACCCGCAGCGCGTTTTCGAACGCATCCGGGGTCAAAATTTTGTCGATCGTCAGGCCGTCAATGGCCATTTGCACGGCCCGCGCGCCAGTTTCTTCGGCAACACGGATGCGGTCTGCCGTCACAGCGGGGGGCGATGCGCCGCCCGGCACCGTCATTCCCAAGGCTTCGGCAATGCAGGCCATGGTGCTGGCCGTGCCCATGACCGAGCACGTGCCTACGCTGGCAACCAGCTGATTGTTGACTTCGTCTTTTTCAGCGTCGTCAATTTCATTGGCGCGAAATTTGGCCCAGTAACGGCGGCAGTCGGTGCAGGCACCCACCCGCTCGCCGCGGTGCGAACCGGTCAGCATCGACCCGGTGATCAACTGAATGGCGGGCAGCCCTGCCGACGCAGCGCCCATCAGCTGCGCGGGCACGGTTTTGTCGCAGCCGCCAATCAGAACGACCGCGTCCATCGGTTGGGCCAGCAACATTTCCTCGGTGTCCATGGACATGAGGTTGCGCAGGTACATGCTGGTGGGCGAGGCAAAGCTTTCATGTACGCTGATGGTCGGAAAGTCCATGGGCAGGCCGCCCGCCATCAAAATGCCGCGCTTCACGGCTTCAATCAAGGCGGGCATGTTGCCGTGGCAGGGGTTGTAGCTGCTGCCGGTGTTGGTGATGCCGACGACCGGACGGTCTAAAGCCCGGTCGGAGTAGCCCGCACCTTTGATGAAGGCCTTGCGCAAAAAGAGTGAAAACCCGGCGTCGCCGTAGCTGGTCAGGCCTTTTTTCATGCCCTTTTTTGGGTCGTCATGGGGGCTGTTGCTGGTGTCTTTGGGCATAGGTGGCATGGGTGGCGTGGTGCGGTGAGGAGCTGAAGAGTTCAGCGATTTTTGGGATGACAGGCTATTTTGGCAGCCGCAGTGTCAATCCGCTTTGATGTCCGCCTTTTTGATCAGCCTTTCCCAGCGCGCAACTTCTGCTGCAAGGCGCTCAGCCGCCCGGGCGGGTGTGGTGGGCACTGCTGCATAAACCCCTTGCTTGAGTAGTTGCTCTTTCACCTCGGCAGATTCCAGAATTTTGGCCATGGCGGCGTTGAGCAAATTGACAATCGCGACGGGAGTGCCGGCTGGGGCCAAGACGCCAAAAGTGGAACTGATCTCAATGGCGGCCAGACCCGCTTCGGCTGTGGTGGGCACATCCGGCAGCATGGAAATGCGGTTGGCCGTGGTGACCGCTAAGGCGCGCAGTTGGCCTGACTTGATAAAGCCTTGGGCGGCGGGCACGGTTTCAAACATCAGATTGACTTGGCCGCCCACCAGGTCGGTCATGGCAGGGCCGCTGCCTTTGTAGGGCACATGCACCATTTTGATGGCCGTTTCGTCAATAAAAACCTCGGCTGCCAGACGCTGCGGCGCACCCGCGCCCGAGGACGCAAAGTTCAGCTTGTCGGGGTTGGCCTTGCCGTAGGCGATCAATTCTTGAAAGGTTTTGACCGGCAGTTTGGGGTTGACCACCACGACCAACGGCACGGCACCCACCACCATGATGGGTGCAAAGTCTTTGATGATGTCGTAGCGCAGTTTGCCTTTCTCCAGCGTGGCAATGGTGCTGTGCGAGGTGAGTGCGCCCATCAGCAGCGTGTAGCCATCAGGTGCGGCTTTGGCTGCGAATTCGGCTCCGATATTGCCGCCAGCGCCGCCTTTGTTGTCCACCAAAACCTGCTGACCCAGCACGTCGCCCAAGCGCTGCGCCACCACCCGGCCAATGATGTCGGTGGCACCGCCAGGCGGGTAGGGCACCACCAGTTTGATGGGCTTGTCGGGGTAGGCCAGCGCCAGGGTGGCGCACAGGGCCAAAGCGGCTGCCACCCCAAGGCGCAGCAGTTTGCTGGCAGATCGGGTAGTGGAATGGCCTGTGGATTGGGGATCGGTTTGGAAAGCGGTTTGGGAAGCGATTTGGGTATCGGTTTGGCTAGGGCGAACGGGTTGCAAACGGAAGGTAGACATGCGGGCTCCAAAGTCGAATGGCGGGGTCGCCAAAAGCACCAGTATTGGAACTATGTAAGCAAAAGAAAAGTAGCAATGACAGGTTTCAAACCATAATATATTTTCGGTGTCTTGCTGGGTGATACCTTGCTTTTTGTCGTTTTGACAGGTGAAGTTTTAAGGGCCACGTTATGGATTTGCGCTATCTGCAAAGTTTTGTCACGGTGGTGGAGCACGGCTCATTGGCCGAGGCGGCCCGCCGGCTGGACCTCACGCCTGCTGCGGTGGCAGCCCGCATCAAAGCGCTAGAGGGCGACTTGGGCGCGGCCTTGATCAAACGGGCCGGGCGCAGCGTCAAGCCCACCGAAGCGGGCATCAAAATTTTGGAACACGCGCGGGCCGTTTTGCGCGATGTGCGCGACCTGCGCGTGCTGGCCAGCGACAGTGCGAGCCTGGGCGAACTTCGGCTGGGCGTGTTTCAGTCGGCCATGACCAGCGTACTGCCGCCGGTTTTGAAGCGGCTTTACGCCAGGTTTCCCGATCTCACGGTGTTTGTGTCGCCCAGCTCTTCGGTCGAGCTGTGCCGCCAGGTGGGCGCGGGTGCGTTGGACGCCGCCATCGTGGTGGAGCCGCAATTTGCCATTGCCAAAGGCTGCGAATGGCAGTCGCTGGTGTCTGAGCCCCTGGTTTTAGTGGCCCCGGCCCGGCTGGCAGGGTGCGAGGCGCACGAACTGCTGCGCTCTGAGCCGTTCATCCGCTACGACCGCAATGTGCTGGGCGGTCAATTGGCAGACCGCTACCTGCGCGACCAGGGCATTCGACCCCGCGCGCGACTGGAGATTGATAGCCTGATGGCGATTGCCGCCTTGGTGAACCAAGATTTGGGTGTGGCGCTGATCCCAGACTGGGCGCCGATGTGGCGCATTGGCATGGACATTGTCCGTATTGCCCTGCCAGAGCGCGCGCCCGTGCGCCACGTCGGCCTGGTGTGGGGCACGCAAGGGCCAAGGCTGAAACTGGCGCAGGGTTTTTTGCAAGAAGCGCGGGCCGTGTTTGCGCAGGCAAATTAGCAATGTCATATCACCGGTGATATGAACTTTTGCAAAATACCGCCAAACTGCCAAAATATTGATCAAATAGGCCTCTAGCTCTCTAATAATATACATAGTTTGCTATAAATAAAATAGCAAGCTAACATGCAGCCATGCACCCGACCGACTCGCTTCCGCGCGACGCCCAAGCCATTTTGGAGCTGGCCTCGCGCTCCATGTTTCATTTGTTTTCCAGCATCAGCCAAGGCATGTTTTTGGTGGATATCAGCGGCCGCATCGTCTGGCTGAACGAAGGCTACCAGCGGTTTTTGCCAGCCCTGGGGTTCTCCAAAGTGGATGAGTTTTTGGGCCACATGGTCGAAGACGTGATTCCCAACACCCAAATGCGCCGCGTGCTGGAAACAGGCGAGCCGATTTTGGTTGATTTGCTGACCAACAAGGCGGGGACTTTTGTGGTCAGCCGCCTGCCTTTGCGCGACGAAAGCCAGGTCATCATTGGCGCGATTGGCATTGTGCTGTTTGACCACCCTGAAACTACGTTGCAGCCGCTCATCAGCAAATTTGCCCTGTTGCAGCGCGACTTGGACGACGCCCGGCGCGAGCTGGCCAGCCAGCGCAACAACCCGCTGTACAACGCGCTTTACAGCGGTGCCAATGGCCAGCGCCGCGCCAAACACAGCTTTGCCAGCTTCATTGGCACCAGCCCCGCCGCCATCGAGATCAAACGCCAAGCCCGCCGCGCCGCACAATCCAACAGCCCCGTGCTGCTTTTGGGCGAAACCGGCACCGGCAAAGAGCTGCTGGCCCACGCCATTCACGCCGCGTCCAGCCGCGCGGCAGGGCCGCTCATCAGCATCAACATTGCCGCTGTGCCAGACACCCTGCTGGAGGCCGAGTTTTTTGGCGTGGCGCCCGGTGCCTACACGGGCGCTCAGGCCAAAGGGCGCGAGGGAAAATTCAAGCTCGCCCACGGTGGCACCTTGTTTTTGGACGAAATTGGCGACATGCCGCTACCCCTGCAAACCAAACTGCTGCGGGCCTTGCAAGAGGGCGAAATCGAACCGCTGGGTTCCAATACGCTGATTCGGTTTGACGCCCGTGTGATTGCCGCCACCTCGCGTGACCTGAACGCGCTGGTGCGCAGCGGCCAGTTTCGTGAAGATTTGTTTTATCGCCTTAATGTGTTGCCTCTGCGCGTGCCGCCCCTGCGCGAGCGGCGTGCCGACATGGCCGCGCTGGTCGAGGTTTTGAGCGAAGAAATGGCCTTGCAACGCGGCACACCGCAGCCCGAGCTGGAGCCTGACGCTTTGGCGCTGCTGGCTGCGCAAACTTGGCGCGGCAACATTCGCGAGTTGCGCAACGTGCTGGAACAGGCCGCCATGCGCAGTGATTCGCAGACCATTGATGCGCCGCTGCTGGAACTTTTGCTGAAAGAAGCGGGCGTGCAGACCATCGCCTCGTCGCCTGGGGCGGCGCCCGCCGACGCGGCTGAGGGGCGGTCTGAAAACGAGCGCCAGCCCGATCAACTGCTGCTGCGCCCCTTGAGCGAACAAGTTGCCGAACTGGAGCACCGCGCGATTGCTGCGGCCATGGCCGCCACGCTAGGCAACAAATTGGCCACGTCGCGGTTGTTGGGCATTTCGCGGGCGACCTTGTACGAACGTCTGGAAAACCCTGCTTAAAATTAATACAATTGTCTGTATTTCAGGCAATTTGACTGTCTGAAAATAGTGCAAACTTCGGCGCTCCTGAAATTATTTTCAATGAAATCATAGGTTTGCAGCTTGGCACGCTCTGTGCAATATTCAGTCAACTTAAGAGGAGCTTCCCCCATGCAACACCGTCAACTTTTCACTTTGGCAGCTTTAAGTGCCCAAGCCCTGCTGATTTCTGCCACTTTGGCCCCCGGCGCTGTGTTGGCGCAGGCCAAAGACAGCAAGGAAATTCGCATTGCCCACATTCACAGCAAAACCGGGCCTTTGGAGGCGTACGGCAAGCAAACCTCCACCGGCTTTTTGATGGGCCTGGACTACGCCACCGGCGGCACCATGATGGTGGCGGGCAAAAAAATTGTCGTGATCGAAAAAGACGACCAGGGCAAGCCAGACCTGGGTAAATCTTTGTTGGCTACGGCTTATGCCGACGACAAGGCCGATTTGGCAGTCGGCCCAACCTCCAGCGGCGTGGCGCTGGCCATGCTGCCAGTCGCAGAAGAATACAAAAAGATTTTGCTAGTAGAGCCCGCAGTGGCCGACTCGATCACTGGCGAAAAGTGGAACAAATACATCTTTCGCACTGGGCGCAATAGCTCGCAGGACGCGATTTCAAATGCCGTTGCGCAAGACCAGGTGGGTACCAGCATCGCCACTTTGGCGCAAGACTATGCCTTTGGCCGTGACGGTGTGAAAGCCTACAAAGACGCGATCAAGAACGCCAAAATCGTGCACGAAGAGTATTTGCCCACCACCACCACCGACTTCACCGCAGGCGCCCAGCGCCTGATTGACAAGCTCAAAGACAAGCCAGGCCGCAAAGTGATTTGGATCATTTGGGCGGGCGGCGGCGGCAACCCTTTCAAGATTGCCGATCTCGATTTGAAGCGCTACGGCATTGAAATCGCCACGGGTGGCAACATTTTGCCAGCCATGGCCGCGTACAAGAACTTCCCCGGCATGGAAGGCTCGACGTACTACTACTTTGGCATTCCTAAAAACCCGGTGAATGAGGCCATGGTGTCGCGCCATTACAGCCAGTTCAAGTCGCCGCCAGATTTCTTCACGGCAGGCGGTTTTGCATCGGCCATGGCAGTGGTCACGGCATTGAAAAAGAGCAATGGCGATGCCAGCGCCAACACGCTGATCAAAACCATGGAAGGCATGAGTTTTGACACCCCCAAGGGCAAAATGACATTCCGCAAAGAAGATCACCAAGCCATGCAAAGCATGTACCACTTCAAGATCAAGGTAGACCCGGCCTTTGCCTGGGGCGTGCCTGAACTGGTGCGGGAGATCAAGGCAGAAGAAATGAACATCCCCATCCGCAACAAACGCTGAAAAAGCCGTGCTCGGCTACCGAGCGAACGGCATGCGTCGTTGCCCGGTGCTCGGAATCCTCACGTACCTGAGTACGTTCCGGTTCCTGCGCGCCGTGCGCCTAGCCTGACGTCCGCTCGCTACGCCGCTCCCGCCTTTTTCGGGCGCATCAACGCAGGTACAGGTAGATCGCTGAAAACTCCCGCGCAGAACGGGAGCAGGGTTTTGTTTTGTTAAAAAACTACTTCAGGAGACATGCATCATGATTTTCAATGCAATTTGCAGGCTGATTGCGGTCGGGGCGCGGGCCAATTCTCGAGTCTTAGGGCTGGGCAGGGCACTCCTCATTGCAGGCGCGGCTTCAAGCGGGTTGGCGGGTGCTGCGGTCAATTTGCCTTCACTGAATATTGACGCCATGCAGACCACCGTGTCTGGCCTGTCAGCAGGTGGCTACATGGCCGTGCAATTGCATGTGGCTTATTCGGCGACGTTCAAAAAAGGGGCGGGCGTGGTGGCAGGCGGGCCGTTTTATTGCGCGCAGGGGTCGGTCGTTACCGCAACTGGGGCTTGCATGGCCAGCCCAGCGGGCATTTCGGTGAGCACCCTGGTCGCCAACACCAACACCTGGGCGAGCCAGGGCTTGATTGACCCGGTTGCCAACTTGCAAAGCTCCAAGCTCTACCTGTTCTCGGGCACCTTGGATAGCGCGGTCAAACCGGGGGTGATGGACGCGCTGAAGACTTACTACAACAGCTTCGTGCCATCAGCCAATGTGGTCTACAAAAAAGACCTCGCCGCCGAGCACGCCATGGTGACCGACGATTTTGGCAGCACCTGCTCCACCAAGGCTGCACCCTACATCAACGACTGCAATTTTGACCTGGCGGGGGCGATTCTGGCGCAGCTGTATGGCGCTTTGAACCCACGCAATGCCAACGCGCTGCCCAGCGGCAATTTTGTGCAATTCAACCAAAACCAGTTCATCACGGGTCACGGTATGGCCACCACCGGCTGGGCCTACGTGCCCTTGGCCTGCAGCACGGGCAGCCAATGCCGCTTGCACGTGGTGTTGCATGGCTGCAAACAAAACGAAACCGACGTGCAACAAAAGTACGTCAAAGACACGGGCTACAACCGCTGGGGCGACAGCAACAATATCGTGATGCTTTACCCGCAAACCAGCACGGCAGCCACTAATAGTTGCTGGGACTGGTGGGGTTATGACAATGCCAACTACGCCAAAAAATCCGGCCCACAAATGGTCGCGATCAAAGCCATGGTGGATCAAATCTCGGGCGGTAGTGCGCCCCCGCCTCCACCGCCGACCTTGCCTGCACCGACGGGGGTTGTCACGTCAGGGGCCACTGCCAACAGCATGGTGGTCAATTGGGCTGCCGTGTCGGGGGCTGCCGGCTACAACGTTTACCGCAACGCCAACAAGGTCAATGCGCTGCCCGTCACCGTCACCTCTTACACCGATTCGGGGCTGGCAAGCGCCACGCAGTACAGCTGGACTGTCAAGGCTATGGACGCCAATGCGGTTGAAAGCTTGGCATCCGTCGCCGCGTTGGGCACCACTACCGGGTCGCCGCCGCCTGCTGTGACCTGCACCACGGCATCGAACTACGCGCACACGCTGGCTGGGCGTGCCTACGCCTACTTTGGTATTACGTATGCCAATGGATCCAACCAGAGCATGGGCTTGTGGAACATTTTTGTAGCCACCACCTTGAAGAAAACCGGCACCAATTACTACGTGATTGGCACCTGTCCATGAGTGTTTTGGCGACCCACGCCCTGACGGTTCGCTTTGGCGGGCATGTGGCGGTGAATGCAGTCACTTGCTCGTTCGAGCCCGGCTCCTTGACGGCCATCGTTGGCCCCAATGGGGCAGGCAAAACCACCTATTTCAATTTGATTTCTGGCCAGATTCCGCCCAGCAGCGGGCGTGTAACTTTGGGCGGCGTCGACTTGACCCACATGGCGGTGTCCAAACGAACTTTGGCCGGGTTGGGGCGGGCCTTTCAATTGACCAACCTGTTCCCGAATTTGAGCGTGCTTGAAAACGTGCGTTTGGCCGTGCAGGCCACCCGCGACGGCGCACACCGCAAGGGCATGAACCTGTGGAGCATTTGGAGCGATCACCCCGCGCTTGCCAGCCGTGCCATCGAGATTTTGCAAACTGTGTCACTGCAACACAAAAGTGCGGCCACGGTTGCCAGCCTGCCGCACGGCGACCAGCGCAAACTTGAGGTCGCGCTGTTAATCGCCCTGGAATCCAAAGTGTTCATGTTTGATGAGCCAACAGCCGGTATGAACTCAGCCGAAGCCCCGGTCATTCTGAACCTGATCCGCGAGCTCAAAAAAGACAAAAGCAAAACCATTTTACTGGTCGAACACAAAATGGATGTGGTGCGAGACCTGGCTGACCGAATCATCGTGCTACACAACGGCAGTTTGGTGGCTGATGGAGAACCGGCTGATGTGATCGCGTCGCCCGTGGTGCAAGAGGCTTACTTGGGTGTGGCCGCTGCATCAGGAGTCTCGGCATGACCGCTCAACCCATCGCTGGCAAGACTGTCAATCTGCTTGAACTGAGTGGCGTGCATACCCACATTGGGGCGTACCACATCTTGCATGGCGTCGATCTGGTGGCGCCCCAAGGGCAACTCACCATGCTGCTGGGGCGCAACGGCGCAGGCAAAACCACCACGCTCAGAACCATCATGGGCTTGTGGCATGCCTCGCAGGGCAGTGTCACCTTCAACCAGCGCAACATCACTGCCATGACGACCCCGGACATTGCCAGCCTCAACATTGCCTATGTGCCTGAAAATATGGGTATTTTTTCAGATCTGACCGTCAAAGAAAACATGCTGTTAGCGGCCCGCAGTGCCAAGCGGGCCAGCCAAATGGACGAGGTGCGATTGAAATGGATTTTTTCGCTGTTTCCGGCGGTTGAAAAGTTTTGGAATCATCCAGCCGGCAAGCTGTCTGGCGGTCAAAAGCAAATGCTGGCTGTGGCCCGCGCCATTGTTGAGCCGCGTGAACTGCTGATCGTCGATGAGCCCAGCAAGGGGTTGGCTCCGGCGATCATCAACAACATGATTGACGCATTTGCCCAATTGAAGGCTAGCGGGTGCACGATTTTGCTGGTCGAACAAAATATCAACTTCGCCAAGCGGCTGGGCGACTCGGTTGCGGTGATGGACAACGGGCGCGTCGTCCACTCGGGCTCTATGCAGGCGCTGGCTGAAGACGAGGCGCTGCAGCATTCGCTGTTGGGGTTGGCGCTATGAAGACAGACTTGGACTGGAAGCCCCTGGCACTGGTGCCCGTGCTGGCGCTGGTCGTTTTTCCCTTCATTGGCTCGGGCTCGACTTGGCTGACCTTGACAGTAGCGGGCCTGGCCATGGGCATGATCATTTTCATCATCGCCTCCGGCCTGACCCTCGTGTTCGGTTTGATGGACGTGTTGAATTTTGGCCATGGCGTGTTCATCGCATTGGGTGCGTACGTGGCTGCGTCAGTGCTGGGCTTGATGGGTGACTGGACGGGCTCTGGCAATTGGCTGCTCAACATGCTGGCGGTGTTGCCCGCGATGGTGGTCGCCATGGCGGTGGCAGGTGCGGTCGGTTTGGCGTTTGAACGGTTCATTGTTCGCCCGGTTTACGGCCAGCACTTGAAGCAAATCTTGATCACCATGGGTGGCATGATCATTGGCGAAGAGCTGATCAAGGTGATCTGGGGCGCGCAGCAAATTCCCTTGCCTTTGCCCGAAGGGCTGCGCGGGGCCCTTCTGGTGGGCGAGTCCGCTATCGAAAAATACCGCTTGCTGTCCGTCGCGGTTGGCTTGGTGGTGTTTGGTGTTTTGAGCTGGACCCTGGCGCGTACAAAAATTGGGCTGCTCATTCGCGCAGGCGTGCAAAACGGTGAAATGGTGGAAGCGCTGGGTTACCGCATTCGCCGCTTGTTCATTGGCGTTTTTGTGGCGGGCAGTGCGCTGGCGGGGCTGGGCGGGGTGATGTGGGGCCTGTTTCAGCAAAACTTGGTGCCGCAAATGGGCGGGCAGGTGAATGTGCTGATTTTTATCGTCATCATCATCGGCGGTTTGGGTTCAACGGGCGGCGCTTTGATTGGCGCTTTGCTCGTGGGTTTGATGGTCAATTACACCGGCTTTTTGCTGCCCAAAATGGCGCTGTTTTCCAACATTGCCCTGATGGTGGCGATTTTGCTCTGGCGACCTCAGGGCGTCTACCCTGTGGCGAATAGATGAACACCCCCCGGCTTGCCCACTTCGTGTGGCCGCTTTCCCCCTTGAGTTCATCAGGCTTTTGGGCAATGCCAGTGGCCCGGCAAAGCCGGTTCCACGGCATTTCTGGCTTGGGTCAGTCCTAAACTGAGGCGTATTCATGTTGCAACGACTTCTCTCTAACGACCTTCCGCGCAGCCGCGTGTTGGCTGTTTTGTTGATTGGCCTGCTGGTTGGTTTGGCGTTTGCGCCGTTTATCTTTCCGGGTGTCAAGGCGCTTGACGTCGCCGCCAAAGTGCTGATTTTCCTGGTGCTGGTCGCCAGTTTCGATTTGCTTTTGGGCTTTACCGGCATTGTCAGTTTTGCCCACACCATGTTTTTTGGCATTGGGGCCTACGGCATCGCTATTGCTACTACTCGCATGGGTGCCGGTTGGGCTGCGCTGGCATCTGGGCTTGCGGCGGCGCTGGCAGTGTCGTTTGTGCTGTCTTTGGCAATTGGTTTATTTTCGCTGCGGGTGCGGGCCATATTTTTCGCCATGATCACGCTGGCGGTGGCGTCAGCTTTTCAAACCCTGGCTTCGCAGTTGTCAGATTTGACAGGAGGCGAGGACGGCCTGACGTTCAAACTGCCCGAGTTGCTGTCATCGAGCCATGAGTTTGCCGAAGCGCCATTTTTAGGCGTCACCTTGGACGGCAAGCTACTGTGCTATTACCTGTTGTTTTTCACCGCGTTGATTTTGTTTTTGGCACTGCTTCGCATCGTGAACTCCCCGTTCGGCCGGGTATTGCAGGCCATTCGCGAAAACGAATTCCGTGCCGAGGCGATCGGCTACCGGGTGGTGGTTTACCGCACCACGTCCAGTATTTTGTCTGCGCTGTTCGCTTGCATGGCAGGCGCGATGCTGGCGCTCTGGCTGCGATACAACGGGCCTGATACGTCGTTGTCGTTTGAGATCATGATGGACGTGCTGTTGATTGTGGTGATTGGTGGCATGGGCACGGTGTATGGCGCGGCCTTGGGCGCTGCTTTGTTTTTGGTGGCGCAAAGCTATTTGCAAGATTTGCTCAGGCTGGGCAGTGAGTCTGCGGCCAGCCTGCCGTGGCTGGCCGCCTTGCTGTCGCCTGACCGCTGGCTGCTATGGCTTGGCGTGCTCTTTGTGTTGTCGGTTTATTACTTTCCGACCGGCGTGGTGGGGCGCTTGCGTCTGGGCGCAGCCAACCGTTTGCAGGCCAAGCCATGACTGGCACGGCGTCTTTCACCTCCAACTACCTGACCTGTGCAGGGCGCGAGATTCACTACACAGAGTGGGGCAGCCAGCATTCTCCATGCGTCATCGCCTGGCATGGCTTGGCACGCACTGGCCGCGACATGGACGAGTTGGCCGAGTTTTTAAGCGCCCGTGGCTACCGCGTGATTTGCCCCGACACGATAGGTCGCGGTTTGAGTCAGTGGAGCCCGAACCCTGACGTCGAATATTGCTTGGCCTTTTACGCCCTAATTACCGCTGAATTGTTGGCGCAACTGAATATTGACAAAGCCCACTGGGTTGGCACCTCGATGGGAGGCGCTTTGGGCATGGTCTGCGCATCGGGCCTGTTTCAGCCCAGCTTGAAGTCAAAAATTTTGAGCTTGACGCTGAACGACACCGCGCCGCAAGTGGCTGATGCCGCTATTGCCCGCATTCGGGCCTATGCGGGCAACCCGCCTGCGTTTGCCACTGTGCACGAGTTGGAAGGCTTTTTTCGCCAAGTCTATAAACCCTTTGGTGACCTGACTGATGCCCAATGGCGCAGACTGACCGAAACTTCAACCCGCCGTCTGCCCAATGGCTTGGTGACACCGCATTACGACCCCGCCATGGTGCGCCAGTTCCTCTGCCACCCCGACGATTATTTGATTTGGAACCACTACGACGCGCTTGAGCTGCCTGTGCTGTCCCTGCGCGGCGAGCATTCCGATCTGGTATTGCCAGCGACCACGGCGCAGATGCTTCAGCGCGGGCCAGGTTTGCTGGGTTTGACCAGCTTGGTTGAAATTACCGGCTGCGGCCATGCACCAGCGCTCAATGTTCAAAACCAGTTGCAGCGGGTCGCAGATTTTATTGGCGCTGCCGGTTAATCGCTAGCACCCAAGGCCAACGCGGCTGCTCGCGAATCAGCCAAGGCCTGCGTGTTGGCTTTGACGACGCCGCTGTCGGTGGGCGTCAAGGTTGGCCAGCCCGACAGGTGCTGCAAGCTGACACTGCACAAGGCGGTGATCCAGTCCGGGTTGTCGTTCAGGCCCGGAATGAAGTGAAAGGTTTTGCCTCCAGCTGCCAAGAACGCGGCGCGGGCCTCCAGGTCAATCTCTTCCAGGGTCTCAAGACCGTCGCAATTGAACCCTGGGCAAATTACGTCAACCCGCTCGATGCCTGCGCGGCCCATCGCAATCAAACTGGGTTCTGTGTACGGTTCCAGCCACTTGGCCCGGCCCAGACGCGACTGGAAGGTCACCTTGTACTGGTCTTTTTCAAGTCCAAGGGCCTGCGCCAGCAGACGGGCCGTTTTAAAGCATTCGCAGTGGTAGGGGTCGCCCAAATGCAAAGTGCGCTCAGGCACGCCATGAAAGCTCATCACCAGTTGGTAAGACTTTTCGGGGTGGCCATTCAGAAGCCAGTTCTTTTTAACGCTGCTTGCCAGCGCGCTGATGTACGCCGCGTTGTCATGGTATCGGTTGACAAAGCGCAGTTCCGGGATGAGCCGGGTGGTTGCGCCCCAGGCGTAAACCGAGTCAAAAATCGACGCCGTGGTGGTGGCCGAATACTGCGGGTAGGCGGGCAATATCAAAACCCGGCTGACGCCTTGAGCCTTCAAAGCGTCCATCTGCAATGCAATTGACGTGCTGCCGTAACGCATGGCGTAAAGCACTTTGACGTTGTGGCCGCGCTGGGCCAGCCAGCCTTGCAACAGCAAGGCCTGTTTTTCGGTCCAGACCTTCAAAGGCGAGCCTTCAGGTGTCCAAATGGCGGCATATTTGGCGGCTGACTGGGCCGGGCGAACCCGCAAAATGATGCCGTGAAGGATCATTAACCACAGCAACCGAGGGATTTCAACCACCCTGGGGTCGCTTAAAAACTCGCTCAAAAACCTGCGCACCGCCGTGGGCGTGGGCGCGTCGGGCGTGCCCAAATTGCAAAACAAGATTGCGGTGGTGGGGGCGCTGCCATGGGTGAAAGGGGGTTCTAACTGGAAATTGGAGCGCAAAAGTGATGGCATGCGCTATTCTCTCGTAATTTGGCCTCTCGCCTTGGCCGCACCGCTTCATTCATGCTGAACCTCTCAAGTATTCAAGCCATCACCCTGGACTTGGACGACACGCTTTGGCCCATATGGCCCACTATCGCTCGGGCCGAGGCTGCCTTGGTCGCCTGGCTGCGACCCCAGGCGCCCCTGACAGCGGCACTGTTTGAAAACGCCCTAGCGCGACTGGTGTTGCGCAACCGAGTGGTGGCTGCGCGGCCCGACCTGGCTCACAACATGAGCGCTTTGCGTCTGGAGGTCATTCGCCACGGTTTGGCCCAAGCCGGTGAAGACGCTGGCTTGGCCGAGCCTGGCTTTGAAGTGTTTTTTGAGGAGCGCATGCGGGTTGAGCTGTTCGCCGACGTGCTGCCTGCCTTGTCCCGTTTGTCGGCGAAATACCCCATCGTGGCGCTGTCCAACGGCAATGCCGATGTGGCCCGGGTGGGTCTGGCTGAGTATTTTCATGCCAGCGTCAGCGCGCACGAATTTGGCATTGCCAAGCCGGATGTTCGAATTTTTCACGCGGCAGCAGCAGCGGCCAAGGTGCCTGCCCAGGCGGTGCTACATGTGGGCGATGACGCCGGGCTGGATGTGCTGGGCGCCCTGGACGCGGGCATGCAAACCGTTTGGGTGAACCGTGAGGGCGCGGCATGGCCGCACAACAGCCAGGCTCATGTGACGGTGGCTGACCTTGGCGAGTTGTGCAATTTGCTGGCCTTGGCGGACTGATTGGCAGCCTGAATGCCGCTGCGAACGGCACCTTCTAGTGTGGCCGGGTAGGGGCCGTCCACATAATCGCCGCAGGCCAAAAGACCGCGGGCAATGTCCATCGTTGGACGTTGCAGGCCCGGCGTGCAGGCGAAAGTGGCGCGTTTTTCGACAACCGTTAAAACCGCTTGCAAGTTCAATCCCAGTTGGTCTTTGGCCTGCTGCAACACCTGCGTTTGCAGGGTGGCGCGGTCGTTTGAGCTGGCGCTGACCACAAAGGCCAGCAGGCCGGCTGGGCCACCCAACTTGGCACGGTCAAAGACAAACTGGGCAGGCGCATTTTGCGAGGCATTGCTGCGAAGCGAGAGCATAGGCGCTGACAATTGAGCACCCGCCGCCCAGGCGTAAACCGTGGTGATGGCTTCATAGTGCAGCGCTTGGGTCTGTTGCAACCAGTTTTGCACGGCAGGTTGAGTGGCTGCGAGCCCAGTCAACGCGGACGCCGCGTTCGAGGCGGAGGTGGCGATGATCACCTGATCGAAAGCCTCGCCCTCCAGTTGCCAACCTGCTTCGTCGTTCAAGGCTTGAAGGCTCTCAACCCGTACCCCCACCTTCACCTTGGCACCTCGGGCTTGCAACCAGTGTGCCGCCGCCTGCGGAAACAGCGCTGACAAGTCCACCTGCGGCAACAGCAAGTCTGAACTGCCCGCCACGCCAAACAGCGAATCTTGCATAACCCGCAAAAAAACCTGCCCGCTGGCGCGATCCGCCGGCGTGTTGAGGGCCGACACGCACAGAGGCTCGATCAGCTCATGCATCACCCGAGCCGAGACTTTGCGGCAAAGCTCGGCCACTGTGGCGCTTGTGGGGCACTGAAAGCTGTGCATTTGCCAACCCAGCGCCGCTTGTACCAGCGACGCTTTGTCGCGCAGACCCCAGCCTTTGGCCGATGCGATGCCAGCCAAGGCGTTCCAGGGGGCGGGCCAAGCGGGCAACTGCAGGCCATGACCGTCGGGGAATTTCAAGGTCAAAGGCAGCCGCAGCAGCGCCTGTTCCGGGGCCACGCCGACTTGGCGCATCAGGCCCAACGTCTCGCTGTAAGCTCCAATTAGCAGGTGCTGGCCGTTGTCCAAAAGCACGGGGCTGCCGTCTGGCAAGTTCGCGTCAACCGCGCGTGCGCGCCCTCCCAGGCTGCGCGAGGCTTCAAACAGCGTGACCTCAGCCCCCAGCTCTGTCGCCCTGACGGCCGCCGCCATGCCGGCCCAGCCCGCGCCCAGGATTGCAATCTTCATCTAAACGCTGCCCAGGGCTTGCACCTTCCAGGCCAGCCAGAATTTGCGAAGCGGCGTCAGGGTCACGCGCTGATGCAGCACCTGAAAATTGTCCCGCTCAATTTCGCGCAGCAGCGTGCGGTAGATGCTGGCCATCATCAATCCTGGTTTTTGGGTGCGGCGGTCGGTGTCTGGCAGCAGTGCAAAGGCTTCGTCGTACAGGGCGTGCGCCCGCTGGGCCTGAAATCTCATGAGCTGGCTGAAGTTGTCTGAATAGCTTTGCTTCAAAACTTCGTGAGCCTTCACCCCAAACTGCTGCAACTCGTTGACAGGCAGGTAAATGCGCCCGCGCAAGGCGTCCTCGCCGACGTCGCGAATGATGTTGGTCAATTGCAGGGCTTGGCCCAATTTGTGGGCATAAGCCGTGGTGTTGATCTGGGTTTGGCCAAAAATATGCGCTGCCACTTCACCCACAACCCCTGCCACCAAGTGGCAATACTGCTGCAAGCCCACATAGTCCAGGTAACGGGTTTGCGCCAAATCCATTTGGCAGCCCTGAATAATGGCCTGCAAATGGGGCTGCCCGATTTGGTAGTCGGCGGCCAATGGCATCAGCGCGTGCATGACCGGGTGGGTGGGCTTGCCCGCGTAGGCGTTGGCCACTTCAGCCTGCCACCAGGCCAGTTTGGTCGCTGCCACACTGGGGTCGATGGCGTCATCGACCACGTCGTCCACCTCTCGGCAAAACGCATAAAAGGCCGTGATGGCGGCGCGCCTGGGCTTGGGCAAAAACAGAAATGCGTAGTAGAAACTGCTGCCAGACGCAGCGGCCTTTTGTTGAACGTAGTCTTGAGGCGTCATTGACTCGGTAGTTTAGACACAAACTGCAAGCGGGCCGTACCGACCCTGAGGATCATGATTTTGGGGCCATTTTGGCGATTTTGAGCGATTAAATACCCAATTTGGGTATATTAAAGTGGTTTTTGACAACTTATTGATAAAATAGGCCTCTAGCTCTCGAATAATATAATTAGTTTGCTATTGTATTAATAGTATTTTTCGACCGGGAGTTTTGGAGTGGTGCTGGGGCCAGCAAGGCCGAAACCAGACCTTTTGGTCGCCAGCAAAGGCCGTTGCGCGATGTGCCAGAATTAGGCCGAATGCAAGCCAATTTCTCCGTTTTAATTGTTGAAGACCACCCGATCATCAGCGACGGCATTGCCAGCATCGTTCGATCTTTGGTTCCAGAGGCGCAAATTCACCAGCGCAGCACCTTTCAGGAAGCGCTGGCACTGTGCAAAACCACCCGGTTTCAGCAGGTTTTTTTGGACCTGCGTTTGCCTGATGTCAGTGGATTTCAGGCGCTGGAGGCCTTTCGAGCCGAGTTGCCGGGCACGCCAATTGCTGTCATGTCGGGCGAAGACGATGCCGCTGTGGTGATGCGCTGCCTGCAAATGGGCGCGCGGGCTTTCATTCCAAAAAGCCTGTCGGCGGTGCAAATAGAAAAAGCCATCGCGCAGGTGCTGCAGGGCGGCATGTTCGCGCCAGACGGCGCAATGGCTCAGCTTTCGCGGTCGGCCCGCCTGCCCGACAACCCTGATCGAAACCAAGCTTGGGGCCTGACGGCGCGGCAAATCGAGGTGGCGACTTTGTTGGTGGATGGCATGCCTAACAAGCTGATCGCCGACCGCTTGAAAATTGCAGAATCGACCGTTAAGCTGCATGTCAGCTCAATTTTGCGGCAAATGCGGGTGACCAACCGCTCGCAGGCCATATTGCTATTGGCTCGCACCGGGCTCAAGCTGCCGATTCAGCCGCTGTAGATTCAGCGTTTTCAGGGCGGTCGCCAATTCGCCCTCAAGCACCGTGGCGCTCACGGGCTTGCGCAGCAGCGTGAACCCTCGCTGATGGGCCTGCGCCTCAAGCTCCGCGTTGATTTCGCCACTGCAAATGACAACGGCCAGCAGGTTGTCACAGGCGTTCAGGGTGGCGTTGACAATGTCCCATGCAGTTTCGCCGTTGGCCAGCCGGAAATCAACAATCAACGCGTCGGGCAGGCGCTCGGTTTCATTCAGCCAAAGCTGCGTTTGGGCTAAATTTGTCGTCGTGTTGACGTAGCAGTCGCTGGCGCTCAAAGTAGCCGACAAGCCCATCAAAATATCGGGCTCATCATCGACCACCAACAGGTTCACTCCGGCCAATTCGCTGCTGACAGCGTCGTCCGTGACGGGCATTCCAGCATGAGGGCGGGCGAGTTTTTGGGGGTCTATCCCGGTCGCGCCTGGCATTGCCAGTTCAAAAACCGAGCCCTTCATGGGCCGGGCGCGCACTGTCAAGCGAGCGCCTAAAACCAGGCTGATCCGCCGCGAAATCGCCAAGCCCAGACCAAGGCCCCGGGTCTGCGTGTGGTTTGAGTTGTCCAGTTGAACAAATTCTTCAAAAATAGTGTCGTAGCGATTCGCGTCAATCCCGACGCCTGTGTCCCAAACCTGCAACAGCAAGTTACCTTGCAGGCGACGGGCGCCGACCAAAACACCGCCTGCGACGGTGTAGCGCAAAGCGTTGGAGATCAAATTGCCTAGAAGCTGTTCCAAGAGGTCGGGGTCGGTGTGAACCATGCACCGCGCGGCATCGAAAAATCGCAAGTCAAGGTGGCGCTGCTCTGCGATGGCACTGAATTGCTCTTGCAGTGACTGCAGCACCTCGCCGCTTGAAACCCAGACGGGATTGGACTGCACCTTGCCTGCGTCCAGCCGCGAAATGTCCAAAAGGCGGTTGAACAAGCGGTCTAATCGATCGACAGAGCGACTCAGGTTTTCAAACAACACGCTGCGTTTTTCTGCCAATGGCTCACGGCGCAGCGACGAAACTGTCAAACCGATGGCCTGAAGCGGTTGCCGCAGGTCGTGGCTTGCCCCAGCCAGAAAGCGAGATTTAGCGCTGTTGGCTTTTTCGGCCTGACCCAGAGCATCTCGAATCACAATTTTTTCATGCTCCAGGTCAAGCACCAGCCCTTGGACTTGCTCCAGCGTTCGGTAGGAATCGATCAAGTGGCGGTTCAGCGCGCGACCCGCCAGCAAAAACATGAGCAAGCAAGGGACGCTGGCCAAACCCAAAATGCGAATTTGCGGATCGCTGCTTCCCATGAAGTGAACGCCCATAGGCAAAATCAGCATCACTGAGAAACCCACTAGGGTTGGAAAATGTGAAGACAGCGCAAACGGTGCTCCGCTGAGAACGGCAATCAGCAGCACCAGGGACTGAAGCTGCAGCGTCGAATTGGGCGGCAGCATCATGGCCAGGCCCACTCCCCAAACGGCCGCTTGCAAAACAATGCAGGCGCTGATGAATATCGACTCCCTTTGCCCGTCTGGGTTGGGCAGTGGCAGGCGGCTGTGGCGCAGATACCACCACACGTTGGACGCGATGCTCAGTGCAAAACACAGCAACCACAAGCCCATTGGTTTGGCAGCAATGCTGCTGTGGGCCAAGGCTAAGAAAGTCGTGCCAGCGACCAGTTGGCCGCCAAATACCGACGGCAGTTTGGACACCAACTCCTGCCATTGACGAGCCCGAATGCTGTTTTGCATGGCCGGGTCATCGGCCTCTTCAGCCGATCCCAGACCCAGCGCAAGCAACAAGTTGATGGCCACGGCTAAGCCCGATCAATGGCTGGCTGATGGAAAGCTTGCGGCATGGCGGGGTTCAGGCAAGGGTCGGAAAAACTACAAGCCTACCACCTGGCGCCAATGCGTTGAACCGGGTGGCCTGCTTGAATTTACCTTTCAAGATTTGGCATGTGTGACAGAAATCGAGTTTGCGCCCAGCCAGAAGTACCAGCAATAGCACTTTGGTACAGGGCATGACAGGTCGGACTAGACCGCTTTCGAGTTAGCCTGCCCGACACACGACCAAGCAGTTAAAAGCCAGGCAAGTCGACTACATCCGCAATGCCCGGTACCCCATGACTGCAATGTCCCAGGGACTCAGTTTGGGGCGATGTTGCAAGGTCGCAAATTGAAGGTCTTCAATTTTTTCCAAAATGCGCAACCCGCCTTGCACCACCAAGCGCAATTCCCAACCGGCCCGCCCTGGCACCCGCTTCACCAGGCCGGAGCCTCGGAGCATGGTGGCTTTGGCCCGGCCCACTTGCTCGGTGATCAAGGCCGTCACCTCGGACGTTTGCCGCAGAGACCTCAGGTGAGTCGGCAAAACGCCGTGGCGGGCGCAATCTTCAAA
This sequence comes from Rhodoferax sp., assembly GCA_031431035.1. Classification (GTDB taxonomy): domain Bacteria; phylum Pseudomonadota; class Gammaproteobacteria; order Burkholderiales; family Burkholderiaceae_C; genus JANYCG01. Next base: position 6,117 of record JANPCR010000286.1, on the reverse strand, counting down.
GGGCAGGTAAAACCGCCCGCGCTTGATGTCCAACCCCAAATCTTGCCAAAAATTGATCAATTGCAGCGCGGTGCAAATATCGTCGCTGTTTTGCAAAGCCAGGCTGTCGGCAACACCATACAAATGAAGCACCAGACGCCCCACCGGGTTGGCCGACAGGCGGCAGTAATCCAGCAACTCGCCTTGCGTGGCATAGCCTGCGCCATCCCGCGACTTGACCACATCTTGCACAAACGCGTCCAGCAAGTCCGTCAGTAAGCCAATCGGCAACCGATATTGGGCGATCATGGCACCCAGCGGGGTAAAAACAGCAGGCCAGCGTCCGCTGTGTGCCTGCCCGCCGTGCACAGCCACCAGGTCAGTGCGAATCGCGGCCAAGTCGTCAAGTCGCTGGGACGCGGGGGCTTGGCCTTCGTCGGCAATGTCGTCTGCGGTGCGGGCAAAGCCGTAAATTGCAGCAATCGGCGCGCGCAAATGAGCCGGGCAGAGCCAAGAGGCCACAGGAAAGTTTTCGTAATGGCCAACAATGGCGTCGGAAGGTTCTGCTTGCATTGCGTGAAAGTCGGTCGTGTGGAGATGCCTAACATCTGGCATCAAGCACTAACGTATGGGAATTTGAAGCATGCGAATGGTATCCGGGAATACCAGCCCCAGCGCCGGGTTGCTAGTTGCTTCCAGCCCCCCAGCAGGCAGGTTAAAATAGTAGGCTGACCAATTTATGGGGCGGATCAAGCCTGATCCACCCTGAATTATTTCAGCGCGGGTGGCGAAATTGGTAGACGCACCAGGTTTAGGTCCTGACGGTGGCAACACTGTGGGGGTTCGAGTCCCCCCCCGCGCACCATGGATTTAAAAATGTTTTGACAGCTGCATGCCACCCAATGGCTGGCGCTGCAGTTAACCAATTAGGAGAAGATGATGGCCGTGACCGTTGAAACCCTTGAAAAGCTCGAACGCAAGATGACGCTGACCCTGCCCGTCGGCACCATTCAAACTGAGGTTGAAACCCGCCTGAAGCGCCTGGCCCGCACAGTGAAGATGGACGGATTTCGCCCAGGCAAGGTGCCCATGAACGTGGTGGCACAGCGCTACGGCTATTCGGTTCACTACGAGGTCATGAACGACAAGGTCGGTGAAGCGTTTTCCAGTGCAGCCAACGAAGCCAAACTGCGCGTTGCCGGGCAGCCACGCATCACAGAGAGCGCTGCTTCACCCGAAGGCCAAATGGCGTTTGACGCCATTTTTGAAGTCTTCCCTGAAGTCAAGATTGCCGATCTCGGGACAGCCGAAGTCGAACGCCTGGCCACCAGTGTCACTGACGCTGCGATTGACAAAACCCTCGATATTTTGCGCAAGCAACGCCGTACTTTTTCGCAGCGCGCGCAAGAGATGCCAGTGCAAGAGGGTGATCGGGTCATGGTCAACTTCGAAGGCAAAATCGATGGAGAAGCCTTTCAGGGTGGCAGTGCTGAAGACTTTCAGTTCATCGTCGGTGACGGCCAAATGCTCAAAGAATTTGAAGTCGCGGTGCAGGGTGTGAAAGCCAGCGAGAGTAAAACTTTTCAGTTGGCGTTTCCAGCTGATTACCACGGCAAAGACGTTGCGGGCAAAACCGCTGACTTCATGGTGACGGTCAAGAAAATTGAGGCCTCCCACCTGCCTGAAGTCAATGCTGCGCTGGCCAAGTCCTTGGGTATTGCTGACGCTGGGGTGGACGGCTTACGTGCCGACATCAAGAAAAATCTCGAACGCGAAGTGAAATTCAGACTGTTGGCCCGCAACAAGCAAGCGGCTATGGACGCGTTGATTTCAAAATCCGAGCTTGACCTGCCCAATGCTAGCGTTCAAACCGAAGTCGGTCGCCTGATCGAAAGCGCACGGGCTGACCTAAAGCAACGCGGCGTGAAGGATGCGGACAAGGCTCCGATTCCTGAAGATGTGTTTCGCCCGCAAGCGGAGCGTCGGGTGCGCCTGGGGCTGGCCGTGTCCGAACTCGTGCGTGCCAATGCGTTGCATGCCAAGCCAGAGCAAATCAAGGCACACATTGACGAACTGGCCGCCAGCTACGAGAAACCGGCCGATGTGGTGCGTTGGTATTACAGCGACAACCAGCGCATGTCTGACGTTGAAGCCATCGTGATTGAGAACAACGTGACCGAATTCATTTTGAGCAAGGCCACCATTACCGAGAAAGCCGTGACCTTTGACGAGTTGATGGGACAGAACTAAGTTTGAACTGATTCTGGCGGCTTGACTCTAAGCTGACAGGGCATATTGATTTAGCATAGTGATTGTGCGCAGTGGTTGTTTTGGGCTTGATCAGGACTTGCAGTCTTGAAATCAAGCCCCACTTCCTTGAAGTGACGGATTCGTCCACTCGGTTCTGTCAACCCACTTGTTTATCTAATTTGAAAGAACAGCATGACTTCCAGCAATCACTCTTTTGAAACCCAAGGTCTGGGCATGGTACCCATGGTCATCGAGCAGTCCGGACGGGGCGAGCGGTCATATGACATCTATTCCCGGTTGCTCAAAGAGCGCGTGATTTTTTTAGTAGGCCCGGTGAACGACCAAACAGCCAATCTGGTGGTGGCACAATTGCTCTTTTTGGAGAGTGAAAACCCTGACAAAGATATTTCCTTCTACATCAATTCACCCGGTGGGTCGGTGTCGGCAGGCATGGCAGTTTTTGACACCATGAACTTCATCAAGCCTGACGTTTCAACCCTTTGCACCGGCTTTGCCGCAAGCATGGGTGCGTTTTTGCTGGCTGCAGGTGCCAAGGGCAAGCGGTTTTCGTTGCCCAATTCCAAAATCATGATTCACCAGCCATCGGGTGGCAGCCAAGGGCAAGCCACTGAAATTGAAATTCAAGCACGCGAAATTTTAAAAACCCGCGAGCAGTTGAACAAGATTCTTGCTGAGCGCACCGGGCAGCCGCTGGAACGAATCGCCAAAGACACCGAGCGCGACTACTACATGAGCGCTGAAGAGACCAAAGAATACGGTTTGATTGACCAAGTGATCTCAAAACGGCCTTGATGGGTATTTTTACCTGCAAGGCTTGAGCTCAGACGGCGACTTTCCTTTTGGAAGTCGCCGTTTTTATTGGGTAAAATTAAGTAACTTCTCTCCAAAAGGCAATAACAGCATGGCCGAAAAAAAAGGCGCATCCAGCGAAAAGACACTTTACTGCTCGTTTTGCGGAAAGAGCCAGCATGAAGTCAAAAAGCTGATCGCGGGCCCGTCAGTGTTTGTGTGCGACGAATGTATTGAGCTTTGCAACGAAATCATTCGCGATGAGCTGCCCGCCAGCGTGGACGCCAAAGATGCCCGGGGCGACTTGCCAACCCCGGCTGACATCAAAGCCAATTTGGACAATTATGTGATTGGGCAGGAGCTCGCCAAGCGAACGCTGGCCGTTGCGGTTTACAACCACTACAAGCGCCTGCGCCACAAAGAAAAGGCCAAAAAAGACGACGTAGAGCTGACCAAAAGCAATATTTTGCTGATTGGCCCTACCGGCTCGGGCAAAACCCTGTTGGCGCAAACCTTGGCGCGCATGCTGGACGTGCCCTTTGTCATGGCTGACGCCACAACACTGACGGAAGCTGGCTATGTGGGTGAAGACGTTGAAAACATCGTCCTGAAACTGCTACAAAGTTGCAATTACGAAGTCGATCGGGCACAGCGCGGCATTGTCTATATCGATGAAATTGACAAGATTTCGCGCAAATCAGACAACCCTTCCATCACCCGCGACGTGTCGGGCGAGGGCGTGCAGCAAGCCTTGCTCAAATTGATTGAAGGCACCATGGCCAGTGTGCCGCCACAGGGCGGACGCAAGCACCCCAATCAGGACTTCGTGCAAATTGACACGACCAACATCTTGTTCATCTGTGGTGGCGCATTTTCTGGTCTTGAAAAAGTTATTGACAACCGCACCGAAGCCTCGGGCATTGGGTTTGGTGCCAGTGTCAAAAGCAAAGCGCAGCGCAGCTTGACCGAAGTTTTCAAAGATGTGGAGCCAGAGGACTTGATCAAGTTTGGCTTGATTCCGGAACTGGTCGGCCGCATGCCAGTGGTCGCAACCCTCGCCGAGCTGAGCGAAGATGCGTTGGTGCAAATTTTGACGGAACCCAAAAACGCTTTGGTCAAACAGTATGGCAAGCTCTTGGCAATGGAAGGGGTTGACCTGGAAATTCGCCCGTCAGCGCTGAAAGCTATCGCCAGAAAAGCCTTGGCACGCAAAACTGGAGCGCGCGGCCTTCGGTCAATTTTGGAGCAGTCGCTGATCGACACCATGTTTGAATTACCCAACACGTCAAACGTGGACAAAGTGGTAGTCGATGAGTCCACCATTGAAGAAAACAAGCGGCCCTTGCTGGTCTACCGTGAAGCCGCCAAAAAAGCTTGAATGAGGCTTGACGAAATTGCGGGCACTTTGCGTGAAGTTGAAGTGGCTGACGACGGGCTTGCTCCTCCAATTTGCTCTACCAGTGCGCACAGTGAAGGGCTGGGCTACATTCTTAAACTTGGCGACTTGAAATTGTCGCCCCTGCATTCCATATCTACCAGGTAACGAAAAGGTTTCCCAATGTCCGGTCATCCCCCTCTTCCTGCCATTCCGATTGAGTTGCCACTCTTGCCATTGCGCGACGTGGTAGTCTTTCCCCACATGGTGATCCCTCTCTTTGTGGGGCGCCCCAAGAGCATCAAGGCGCTTGAAGCAGCCATGGAAGCCGAGCGTCGAATCATGTTGGTCGCCCAAAAAGCGGCCGCCAAAGACGACCCCTTGGTCACCGACATGTTTGACGTCGGCTGTGTATCGACAATTTTGCAAATGCTCAAGCTCCCCGATGGCACAGTCAAGGTGCTGGTGGAAGGGCAACAGCGGGCCATCGTCGACAAAATTCTGGAAGGCGAGTTGCATTTCTCGGCCACGGTCACGCCAGTGGCTGCTGTCGGCGAAGCCGCAGAGAAGGGGCGCACCAAGTCCAGTGAAATAGAAGCGCTGCGTCGTGCTGTGATGCAGCAGTTTGACCAGTATGTCAAATTGAACAAGAAAATCCCCCCTGAAATCTTGACCTCGATCTCAAGCATCGACGATGCGGGGCGTTTGGCAGACACGATTGCGGCGCATTTGCCTCTCAAATTAGAAAACAAACAGGCGGTGTTGGCCCTGTCAGGCATCAAAGAGCGGCTGGAAAATCTGTTTGAACAGATTGAGCGTGAAGTTGACATTTTGAATGTCGATAAAAAAATTCGTGGCCGCGTCAAGCGCCAGATGGAAAAAAACCAACGCGATTTTTACCTGAATGAGCAGGTCAAAGCCATTCAGAAGGAACTGGGCGAGGGCGAAGACGGCGCAGACGTGGATGAAATCGAAAAGAAAATCAAATCTGCCAAGATGCCAAAGGATGCACTGAAAAAAGCCGAAGGCGAGTTGAAAAAACTCAAGCTGATGTCGCCCATGTCGGCAGAAGCCACGGTGGTGCGGAATTACATCGATGTGTTGGCGGGTTTGCCATGGGCTGCCAAAACCAAGATCAAACACAACCTGGTCAACGCAGAAGCCGTTTTGAACGAAGACCATTTTGGCCTTGATCGGGTGAAAGACCGCATTCTTGAATACCTTGCGGTTCAGCAGCGGGTTGACAAGGTCAAGGCACCCATTTTGTGTTTGGTAGGCCCACCGGGAGTTGGCAAAACCTCACTGGGGCAGTCCATCGCCAAAGCCACTGGCCGCAAGTACGTGCGCATGGCTTTGGGCGGCATGCGCGATGAGGCTGAAATTCGGGGCCATCGCCGCACCTACATCGGGGCCATGCCTGGCAAAGTGTTGCAAAGCCTGTCCAAGGTCGGAACCCGCAACCCCTTGTTTTTGCTGGATGAAATTGACAAACTCGGCACAGATTTCAGGGGCGACCCATCCAGCGCCTTGTTGGAGGTCCTGGACCCCGAGCAAAACCACAAGTTTGGCGATCATTACGTCGAAGTTGATTTTGATTTGAGCGACGTCATGTTTGTGGCGACCTCCAACTCCATGAACATTCCGCCCGCGTTACTCGACCGGATGGAAGTGATTCGCTTGTCGGGCTACACCGAGGAAGAAAA
>JANPCR010000285.1:0-22173 GCA_031431035.1 Rhodoferax sp. | reverse complement strand
CCGTGCGACTGATGAATGAGCACCTGTTGCACGTCGAGGAAAACTTGACCTTTGATCGCGTCATTCCGACCAACGACATCTCCATGGCACTGTCCTGAAGCTTTTTGACCATGACCTATCCCCGCGACTTGGCCGGCTATGCGCGCAACCCGCCCCATGCAGAGTGGCCGCACCAGGCACGCATTGCCGTTCAATTTGTGCTGAATTACGAAGAAGGAGGCGAAAACTCCGTGCTACACGGCGACGCGCAGTCTGAGCAATTTTTGTCAGAAATGTTCAACCCGGCGGCATTTGCTGCGCGGCACTTGAGCATGGAAAGCATTTACGAATACGGTTCCCGCGCGGGTGTGTGGCGCATCTTGCGCGAGTTTGAACAACGCAAGCTGCCTTTGACTGTGTTTGGCGTGGGCATGGCCTTGCAGCGGCACCCCGAATTGACGGCCGCTTTCCAATCGCTCGGACATGAGATTGCCTGCCATGGCTGGCGCTGGATCAACTACCAAAATATCGACGAAGCCACTGAGCGAGAACACATGCGCCTTGGCATGGACGTCATCACTCAGCTCACCGGCCAGCGGCCTTTAGGCTGGTACACCGGGCGCGACAGCCCCAACACCCGCCGCTTGGTGGCTGACTACGGCGGCTTTGAATACGACAGTGACTACTACGGCGACGACTTGCCGTTTTGGATGTGGGTTCAAAAAACCGATGGCGGCACTGTGCCGCAATTGATCGTCCCCTATGCCATGGACACCAACGACATGCGGTTTTCGTCAGCCCAGGGGTTTGCGCAGGGCGACGACTTTTTCACTTACCTCAAAGACAGCTTTGACGTGCTTTACGCCGAAGGTGACCCGCAAGGCAGCAATTCGCCCAAGATGCTCAGCATTGGCATGCACTGCCGTTTGCTTGGCAGGCCAGGGCGTTTTCGGGCCTTGCAAAGATTTTTAGACCACGTGCAAAACCATCCGCAGGTCTGGATTTGCCGACGGCTGGACATCGCCCGCCACTGGGCCAAAGTGCATCCTCCAACGGGAGCCAAGCCATGAGCTTGACACTGGCCCAACTCAATGCAGCGGCGCTGCCAGATGCCGTCCACATGCTGGACGGCCTGTATGAACACTCACCGTGGATTGCCGAAGCCGCGCTACAGCAGCGCCCGTTTCGCTCGTTGGCGCATCTGAAACATTGCATGGTGCAAGTTTTGAACTCTGCTGGCCTTGAGCCGCAGGTGGCCTTGGTGCGGGCCCACCCCGAGCTGGCAGGCAAGGCCATGGTGGCTCAAACCCTCACCGCAGAATCGACCAACGAGCAAAGCCAAGCGGGCTTGACCCAATGCACGCAGGCTGAATTCACCCACATTCACCAACTTAACGCCGATTACAACGCCAAATTTGGTTTCCCCTTTATTTTGGCGGTGCGTGGGCCGCGTGGCACGGGCTTAAGCAAGCAGCAAATCATTGACACGTTTGAGCGACGCCTTCAGGGCCACCCCAGTTTCGAATTGCCTGAGTGTTTGCGCAACATTCACCGCATTGTCGAAATTCGTTTGAACGACAAATTTGCCGCTGAGGCTGCGATTGGCAACCTGGTTTGGGACTGGCATGAGGCACTGGCCGTTCACACCGATCCAGGCTACGCAGAAAAGCGCCAGTTGACCGTGACCTACCTGACGGACGCGCACCGCGCCTGCGCAGTGCAAATCAAAAACCTCATGCTGGCCTCCGGCTTTGACGAGGTGCGAATTGACGCGGTGGGGAATGTGGTGAGCCGCTACTTGTCCACCAACCCCTTAGCCAAAACTCTGATGACAGGGTCGCACTACGACACGGTGCGCAACGGCGGCAAGTACGATGGTCGGCTGGGAATTTTTGCCCCCATAGCCTGTGTCCGCGCCCTCAAAAACTCGAACAAAAGGCTTCCCTTTCACATTGAAGTGATCGGTTTTGCCGAAGAAGAAGGCCAGCGCTTCAAGGCCACCTTTTTGGGGTCGGGCGCGCTGGTGGGGCAGTTCAACCCAGACTGGTTCGAGCAAAAGGACGCAGATGGCATCACCCTGCGCGACGCCATGGGCCACGCGGGCTTGACTATTGCCGACATTGGCAACTTGAAGCGCGACCCGGCCCAGTACCTGGGCTTTGTAGAAATCCACATTGAGCAAGGCCCTGTGCTTAACCAGCTTGACCTGCCCTTGGGCATCGTCACGTCCATCAACGCCAGTGTGCGCTATGCCGCAGAGGTGGTCGGCACCGCCTGCCATGCGGGCACAACACCCATGAACGCCCGCAGCGACGCGGCAGCCGCCGTGGCAGAGGTCATTTTGGCGGTTGAAGCCCGGGCAGGGCTTGACGGCGATTCGGTGGCCACCGTCGGGCAGTTGAATGTGCCCAATGGGTCGGTGAACGTTGTGCCTGGCCGCTGCAATTTTTCGCTGGACTTGCGAGCTCCGACCAATGCGCAGCGAGATTTGCTGGCACGCGATGTGCTAGCAGCGCTTGACACCATTTGCAAGCGCCGACAAGTGACTTACAAGCTGGAAGAAACCATGCGGGCGTCGGCAGCGCCCAGCGACCCTGGCTTGCAAACTCGCTGGGAGAGCGCTGTAGATTCACTGGGCGTTCCGATCCACCGCATGCCCAGCGGGGCGGGTCACGACGCGATGAAGCTGCACGAAATGATGCCCCAAGCCATGCTGTTTGTGCGCGGACAAAATTCTGGCATCAGCCACAACCCACTGGAGTCCACCACCAGTGACGACATTCAGTTGGCGGTAGACGCCTTTACCAACCTGTTGCACAACCTGGCCGCAGAGTCTTGATATTTTGACAAACCCCAAGCCCATGACCACTTACGAACAGCTAGACGCCTGGATTGACACCCACTTTGACGAGCAAGTGCGCTTCTTGCAAGACTTGATTCGCGTCCCCACTGACACGCCACCGGGTAACAACACGCCGCACGCCGTGCGCACCGCCGAACTTTTGCAAGGGTTTGGGTTAGAGGTTGAACAACACACAGTGCCTGAAGCTGAAGTGAAAGCCGCAGGCTTAGTGAGCATCACCAACCTAGTGGTCCGCCGAAAGTATGGCGCTGGCACGACCGTGTTGCTGAACGCGCATGGCGACGTGGTGCCACCCGGTGAAGGCTGGACCAAGGACCCCTACGGTGGCGAGATTGAAAACGGCAAAATTTATGGCCGTGCGGCAGCCGTCAGCAAGTGCGATTTTTCAAGCTACACCTTTGCAGTGCGCGCGCTTGAGGCGGTTGCCAAACCAAACACTGGCGCGGTGGAATTGCTGTTCACCTATGACGAGGAGTTTGGTGGCGAGGTGGGGCCCGCATGGTTGCTCAAACATGGCGTCATCAAGCCCGATCTGATGATTGCTGCGGGCTTTAGCTACCAAGTCATCACCGCGCACAACGGCTGCTTGCAAATGGAAGTGACGGTGCACGGCAAGATGGCGCACGCCGCCATTCCCGAGTCTGGCGTGGACGCAATGCAAGCTGCCGTCGCCATTCTCACAGTGCTGTACCACCAAAACACGCTCTACAAAAAAATCAGCTCGGCGGTTGATGGCATAGACCACCCCTATTTGAATGTGGGCTTGATTGAAGGCGGCACCAACACCAATGTGGTGCCTGGTCGGGTCAGCTTCAAATTGGACCGGCGCATGATTCCTGAGGAAAACCCTGCTGAAGTTGAAGCCACCCTGCGACAACTCATTGCCGATACCGCTGCCATGCGCCCGGGGGTAACGGTCGATATCAAACGCTTGCTGCTGGCCAATGCCTTGCGGCCTTTGCCAGGCAACCAGCCTTTGGTGGAGGCCATTCAGAAACATGGTGAAGTGGTGTTTGGCGAACCCATTCCGGCACTGGGTACACCGCTTTACACCGATGTGCGCCTGTTTTGCGAAGCAGGCATTCCTGGCGTGATTTACGGGGCTGGGCCACGCACCGTGTTGGAGTCGCATGCCAAGCGGGCTGACGAGCGATTGGATTTAGCAGACCTTCGCCGCGCGACCAAAGTGATCGCCCGCGTGCTCCATGACCTGCTGGCGCGCAAACCAGCCTAAACGCGCCAAGCCCGCGCGACTTCGCGGCATCTTCACTTGCAGTTGGACAAGTTCGCCTAAGGGTTTCCCGCGATGGGTCGGTTGGCGGCGCGGTCGATAATCTGTACACAAAAACTGTATACCCTTCAAGACCAAGCTTGATCAGGCATCGTTCTTGCTTGTATTTATTCTCACCTCAACGCGGCACTTCAATTCAAACACAACGGAGTCACCATGAAAAAACGGATTTTGCTCAAACTCAGCGCTGCATTGGCGCTCAGTTCGGTTCTTGCTGCGGCGCACGCCCAAATGACGCCCATTAAATTTCAGCTGGACTGGCGTTTTGAAGGCCCCGCTGCCTTGTTTTTGACACCCGTTGCCAAGGGTTATTTCAAGGACGCCAAACTGGACGTGACGGTTGACGCGGGCAACGGCTCGGGTGGCGCGGTCACGCGGGTGGCCTCAGGTGCCTACGACATCGGCTTTGCCGACTTGGCTGCTGTGATGGAATTTCACGCCAACAACCCGGACGCCCCCAACAAGCCAGTGGCCATCATGATGGTTTACAACGACACGCCCGCGTCGGTCATGGCACTCAAAAAATCTGGCATCAAAACACCTGCCGACCTTAATGGCAAAAAACTGGGTGCGCCCGTCTTTGACGCGGGTCGCCGCGCTTTCCCGATTTTCTCCAAAGCCAACAACATCAGTGGTGTGCAGTGGACTGCTATGGACCCGCCGCTGCGTGAAACCATGTTGGTGCGCGGCGATGTGGACGCCATCACCGGCTTTACTTTCACCTCGCTCTTGAACCTGGAAGCGCGTGGCGTGAAAGCCGAGGACGTGGTGGTGCTGCCCTACCCCGACTTTGGCGTGAAGCTGTACGGCAACGCTGTGATTGCCTCACCCAAAATGTTGAAAGAGAACCCAGCGGCCGTCAAAGCCTTTTTAGTCGCTTTGTCCAAGGGTATCAAAGACGTGATTGCCAACCCGGCCGATGCCATCACCCACGTCAAAGCGCGTGATGGCATTGTGAATGTTGAACTTGAAACGCGCCGCCTCAAACTGGCGATTGACACCGTGATCAACAGCCCCAACGCCCGCGCTGAAGGTTTTGGGCAAGTCAACGGCCCGCGTTTGGCGCTGATGGCGTCGCAAGTGTCTGACGCCTTCAACACCAAAACCCGCATTAACCCCGATGCCGTGTGGAATGGCTCGTTTTTGCCCACCAAGGCAGAGCTGAACGTTTTGCCAGCTTCTAAAAAGTGAGTACAACCTTGAGCGCGCCCGGGGCAAAATTTGACGCTGCAAAGGCCCTGAATCAGCGCAGCGGTACAGATCATTTTGTCGATTTTGAAGACGTCTGGCTGGCCTACAACGACGAACTTTTGGCGCAAAAGCACTTTGCGGTTGAAGCCATTGACCTGAAGGTTCGACAAGGCGAATTCATCGCCATCGTGGGGCCATCAGGTTGTGGAAAATCGACTTTCATGAAGTTGACAACCGGGTTGAAGATGCCGTCCAAGGGCAAAATTCTGATCGACCAGCAACCAGTCACTGGTCCGCTCAAGATATCGGGCATGGCGTTTCAAGCGCCGTCCTTGCTGCCGTGGCGCACCACAGTTGACAACGTCTTGTTGCCGCTTGAAATTGTGGAACCCTTTCGCAGCAACTTCAAAGCCAAACGGCCCGAGTACGTTGAACGCGCCCGCAAGCTGTTGCAAAAGGTCGGCTTGGGCGGCTACGAAGACAAGTTTCCGTGGGAACTGTCAGGCGGCATGCAGCAACGCGCCAGCATTTGCCGCGCCCTAATTCACGAACCCAAAATGCTGCTGCTGGACGAGCCCTTTGGCGCGCTGGACGCCTTCACCCGCGAAGAGCTGTGGTGCATTTTGCGCGATCTGTGGACCGAACAGCAGTTCAACGTCATTTTGGTCACCCACGACCTGCGCGAGTCTGTCTTTTTGGCGGACACGGTTTACGTGATGAGCAAAAGCCCAGGCCGGTTTGTCGTCAAACGAGACATTGACTTGCCGCGCCCGCGTGACCTGGAAGTGACTTACACCAAAGAGTTCAGCGACATCGTGCATGAATTGCGCTCGCACATTGGTGCCATTCGCCAAACCGCCAAGGCCACGGCCTAAATTCGTTCTAAAACCAAAGTTTGACCCCAAGCATGAATAAAAAACAAATTGAACGCTGGTCACCCTGGTTTTTGCTGGTGGTCATTTTGCTGCTGTGGCAGGTCATTTGCTCGGCCTTCAACGTCTCGGAGTTCATCTTCCCAAGCCCCTGGCGCATCTGGACCCAGTTTTGGGAATTCAAAGGCGTGATTGCGGGGCACGCCTGGCGCACTTTTTGGGTGACGATGGCAGGCTTTGGCATTGCCATAGTGGTGGGTGTTTTGCTGGGCTTTGTGATTGGCAGCTCGCGCCTGGCTTATGCCGCTGTTTACCCGCTGATGACCGCTTTCAACGCCTTGCCCAAGGCGGCATTTGTGCCCATTTTGGTGGTCTGGTTTGGCATTGGCGTGGGGCCAGCCATCCTGACGGCGTTTTTGATCAGCTTCTTCCCGATCATGGTCAACATTGCCACGGGCCTGGCCACGCTAGAACCCGAGCTTGAAGACGTGCTGCGCGTGCTGGGCGCCAAACGCTGGGATGTGTTGGTCAAAGTCGGCCTGCCGCGTTCCATGCCTTACTTTTACGGTTCGCTCAAAGTCGCCATCACGCTGGCGTTTGTCGGCACCACCGTGTCGGAGATGACCGCCGCCAATGAAGGCATTGGCTACCTGCTGATATCGGCCGGTTCGTCCATGCAAATGGGCCTGGCCTTTGCTGGCCTGTTGGTCGTGGGTGCCATGGCGATGGCGATGTACGAGCTGTTCAGCGCGATTGAAAACCACACCACGGGCTGGGCGCACCGGGGATCACAAAACACCTGACCAGCCACTGAAATGTCCTGGCACGCCCACCTTCAACTCGATTACACGCAACCTGAAAACGGCACTGACCGAAAAACCATCGCCCGCCACCGCCACGACGGGCCATTGCGCATCTTGCAAAGCCTGTACCCGGAAGGCGATGCGATTTGCCACAACGTGCTGGTGCACCCGCCGGGCGGCTTGGTCGGCGGCGACACGCTGGACATTGCCGTTACCGCGCAGGGCGATGCGCACGGCTTGGTGACCACGCCAGGGGCCACCCGCTTTTACCGATCCGAAGGCGAACTGGCGCTGCAACGCACCCACATTCAGCTTCGCGACAGCGCCCGGCTTGAGTGGCTGCCGATGGAGGCGATTTGCTACAACGCTTGCCTGGCTGAAAACCAATTGCGCATGGATTTGAGGGACGAATCTGAACTCATCGGCTGGGATGTGACCGCCTTGGGCCTGCCGTTTGCCAATCAGCCGTTTGAGCGAGGCCACTTTTGCCAGCACATCGAAGTGCCAAATGTGTGGCTGGAGCGCGGTCGGCTGGACGCCAGCGACGTGCGCCTGCTGAACGGCCCCGTGGGGTTGGCGGGCAACCGTTGCATGGCGTCGATTTTCTACATCACCGCCCACAAAATGGACAAAGCCCGCCGCCAAAATGCGCTGGACGCGGCCCGCGCGGTGATCGACCTGAACCTGCTACGGCCAATGGCCGGTGCCACTAGCCCCAACGACCGCGTGGTGGTGGTGCGCGTACTGGCCCCGGTGGTCGAGCCGGCCATGCAATTGCTTAAAGGTGTGTGGGCAGCCTGGCGACGCGAACTGTGGCAGCAAACTGCGTCAGTGCCGCGAATTTGGGCCACTTGAATTGAGGCCACTGGACCGGATGGCGCTGACTGACCTGCGCCAAGGCAGGCCTGACCCACGCCTTGGCAGCGCTCAGACTGGTCAATTCGGCCCATTCAGAATCCTCGGCGACAAAAACCGCGCCAGCGCGCAGCCGGGTTTTGACCACCATCACGTCGGCGTCCAAGTGGATTCGGCGCGTTAGCACCAGCTCGCCCGCCGACACGCCCACCACGGTCGCCCGAGCCAGCGCCAGGCCATGCACCTGCCCGGGCAGCAAGCTGATTTGCATCGGCTGAGTGTGGCTAACTTGGCCTGGGTGGCTAACTCGGCCGGATGGGCTGGCGTTTGGCATCTGACGACTCCTGAACTGCGGTTGAATTCACAGCGTCAATCCTAAAATTTGCCTACGCTCAAAAACAGCCACAAAAGCGCAAAATGATGGGCGTAACAGCACGGCAAAAGCGCATCTGTTACGCAACAGATCGGGCCAATCTGTATCTGTTTTTGATCCGCATTGGACGAGATGATTCGCTATGGAACCGCAGCACCAGCCCCTTTTACCCAGTTCGGCACTTTCACAGCCTGCACCGCAGTTAGCGCCCGCGCACGCCAGCGCCCCGCTGTACCAGCGGCTGGCCACGCACTACCGTGGTGCAATTCATGCAGGCTCTTTGGCACCGGGTGACCGCATGCCGTCCTTGCGCGGGCTGATGCGCCAGCACGAGATCAGCCTGTCGACCGCGCTGCAACTGAGCCGTCACCTTGAAAGCGAAGGTTGGCTGGAGGCGCGGCCCCGTTCGGGCTACTTTGTGCGGCGCCCCAAACGCAGCCAAATGGCCCCCGTGGCCGAGCCGCGCATGAACGCCCTGCCCGACCCCGCGCAGTTTGTCGGCATCCACGCGCGGGTGTCTGATTTTGTCGTGCGGGGCCGCCAGCACCCCGTCAAAATCAACCTGTCGGCGGCCCGCTGCGCTCCCGGCTTGTACCCGGCTGAGGCCTTGCGCCACGCCGCCATCAAGGCGCTTCGCACCCGCTCCAATCTGCTGGTCACCGCCCCATCGGCCAAAGGGCACGCGCTCTTGCGAGCCGTGCTGGCCAAACGAAGCGTCAATTCGGGGCTGGTTTTGTCGCCCGACGAAGTGCAAATAACCAACGGCTGCATCGAGGCCTTGAACCTCGCCTTGCGTGCCGTGGCGCAATCCGGCGACACCGTGGCGGTCGAATCGCCCACGTTTTACGGCTTGCTGCAAGTGCTGGAAAGCCTGGGTTTGCGGGCTTTGGAGATTCCAACCAGCCCGCAAACCGGCATCTCGATTGACGCGCTGCAACTGGCCTTGCAAACCTACCCTGGCATCAAAGCCGTGGTGGTGGTGCCGCACCTGCAAAACCCGCTAGGCAGCATCATGCCCAACGACCATAAACAGCGGCTGGTCACGCTGTGCGATCAAAGCGCGGTGGCGCTGATTGAAGACGACACCTACAGCGACTTGGTGAACGCCGACGTGCTGAGCCGTGGCATTGCTGACGCGCCCTCGCTTCGGGCCCTGAAGTCGTGGGACACCACGGGCAACGTCATTTACTGTGCATCTCTGCACAAGGTGCTGGCCCCTGGGCTGCGGGTGGGCTGGATGAGCGCGGGGCGCTGGGCCGCCAGAGTGGAAATGCTGAAATACACGCAAACCCGGGGCAATGACGAGTTGATGCAGTTGACCATTGCCGACTACATGGCCACCCCCGCGTACGACCGCCACCTGCGCCGCCTGCGCAGCGTGCTGGCCACCCAGCGCGAGCAAACCGCTGAGGCCGTGGCCAGCAGCTTTCCGACGGGCACGCGGCTGAACGTGCCCAACGGCGGGCTGTCGCTGTGGGTGGAGCTGCCCAACCAACTGTCCGGCGCGGCGGTGTTTGACGCAGCCCTGAAAGAACAGATTTTGGTGGCACCGGGCAACATCTTTTCAAACTCGGTGCGTTTTGACAGCTTTTTGCGACTGAACTGCGGCTGGCCGCACACTGAGGAAGTGGCCCGCGCCATCCAGCGGCTGGGCGACATTGTCAGCACGCTGCAAACTCGCCAAACAGTCAAATAATGGCCTCGAAATTTAAAAAAGAACCTGCAGGTTCTTTTTTCTCAAAACATAGCAAAAATCGCCAAAATATGAATGAAATAGGCCTCTAGCTCTCGAATATATTCAATAGTTTGCTATATAAATAATAGCAAACTCATGGCGCCTTCAAACCGTCTCAATGGCGTTGTGACGACATCTTGACAGCCTCGTGACGCCTTATTCAAAGCGCCGCTTTGTCCCCCCAAAGCTGTTTCAAACGGCTGTCGCGGCCACAACTGCTTCGGTAGTATTTGTAGCGCACCGGGTTCTTCAAATAATAGTCCTGGTGATAGCCTTCTGCCGGGTAAAAGGCGTTGGCCAAAACCACCTCGGTCACGATCGGTTCTTTGAACGGTTTGGTCTTTTCAAGTGCGCTGCGCGAGGCTTGGGCGGTTTTTAGCTGCTCTGCATCTTGCGCAAAAATCGCCGTGCGGTAGGGCGAACCCCGGTCACAAAATTGCTGGTCTTTCGTGGTGGGGTCAATGGTGCGCCAAAAATGCTCGACCAATTGCGAATAGCTGACTTTGGCCGGGTCAAACACAATCTCGACCGCCTCGGCATGGCCGGTTCCGTTGCCCGACACCTCGGCATAGGTCGGCTTGGCCGTTTTGCCGCCAATGTAGCCCGACGTGGTTGAAACCACGCCCGGCACCTTGTCAAAGTCGGATTCAACGCACCAAAAACAACCGCCTGCGAAGATGGCTTTGGCGGTGGCAGTGGCGGTGGCGGTGGCGGTGGGGGCGACGCTGGAACTGCCGTTGGCCGACGCGGCAGGCATGGCTTGCGCAGCGCCTGGTTTGGCAGGCGTTTGCGCGTGAACCGACGACATCATCGCCCCTGATAGCCCGAGGAACGCCAAAGAAACCGCCGCTCGCCGAGCCCCGTCAAAAAGACGGGCAAGTGGGGCGGCTGAAGGCGTTGGATTGGCGTTGAAGTGGGTCATGGTTTGAAGATAAAAGTGCAGGAACATGCGAGGTTAGTCGAACCAGGTGCTAGGATATTTCCTTTAAAAGGGGAGAAAAATATGAAATTTCAAGTATCCGCATTGGCTGTTGCCGCCGCGTTGCTAGTCACGGCCTGCGGGGGCGGCGGGGGTGGCGGAACGACGGCTGCGACGGTGCCAACTGCGGTAACGCCACCTGTGACAGCGCCAGTCACGCCACCTGTGACAACGACACCCGTTGTCGTGCCCCCAGTTTCGACTTTGGTTGCCATTTCGACCAGCAATGCAAAAGCGATTGCGGCGGTGGCGCTGGATGCAACCACTTACCCGTTTGCCTCTTTGGGCACGGTTGGCATGCTTGGAATCATCAACAACCACGCCTTGTCCACGTTGTTTCTAGGTCCGAAGGCCTGCACGGGTGGCGGTAGCGCAACCGTGATCGGAAGCTTGGCTTCCCCTTTTCGAATCACCCCAGGGGACAGTCTGACAGCCAACTTTACCAACTGCAGTGCTATTCAGGTCTTGGGACTTCCGCTTGCAATGACCGGGGCTTTCACCTCGATTTTTTCAACTGCAACTGCGACTCGGCTGGTGTCCGCAACGACAATTGAGAATTTCACGTTCAACACACTTCTCAGGAGTTATCAACTTTCAGGGGACCAATCTGTCGACTATGACGGTGCCAACGCCAGCGCCACTATTTTCATTTTGGCGGGTAAAAGCTTGGCGATTCGTTCGACCACGGCTGCAGTTGTGCGAAATACGACCTGGAAGGATTATTCGCAGGCCTATCTTCCTCTTGGAAGCGATGTGAGCTTTTCCCTTTCCTCAACCATTCAAACTGACAACACCAATTTGTCGCTGCTGGGTGGCAGCTTCGTCATCACCACCACGGCCCCCGTCATACGCAGTGCCGCGGGACTCCTGACGTCTGGAGCAATCAGTCTTGTTGGGGCATCGGCGGCTCGAATCAATGTCAGTGTCAATCTCGACGGCTCTGCAACGCTTGCGATCGACGCAAACGGCGACGGAATTATTGAAGCAACACAAACAATTACTTCAATTGAAATGATCAATTTGTTGTAGCGCTTAGCTGCCCCTTCACTCCCCCAAATCAATCACCCCCGCCAGCGCCACATCCTCTGGCGGGGCGTAGCCGGTCATCACCACGGCGCGTTTCGATTGCTGGGCCAGGCCATTCAAAACCTCGGTCACGTAGCGAATAGATGGCTTGTCCAGCGCGGCAAAAGGGTCGTCCAGCAGCGTGAGAGTGGCGTTCGATGCAACCGCAGCCGCAAGCCAAACTTTACGCTTGGAGCCGGTGGACAGCATGTACAGCGGCTTGTCCATGAACTCGGTCAGCGACAAACCTTCAATCAACTTTGGCAGGCGCGTCTGGTCAAAATCAGGCCAAACTAGGCCTTGCTGCGCAAAGTAGGTTCGAGGCGAGATTTGATCAAACTCGGTGCTGCGCGGGTCGATCCAAAACACCTGCTGTCGGTATGCGTTGGCTTGCAAAGCGCCGGATTGGGCATTTAAAGCTATGCCGCCCATGGTTGGTGGCATTAATTCAAACTGCCCCTTTTGCAGTGGCAAATCGCCTGCCAAAAGGCGCACCAGAGTCGTTTTCCCTGAGCCGTCGCCGCCTTCTACCAAGGTGACGCCTGCCACCACCGACACTTGCAGATTGTCAAAAAGCTGTTGTTGCGGAAAGTTAAAACACAAGCCCGCGACCGTTAGCACGACGCCGTCAGCGCCGTTTTGGGTTGCCCCCAGGGCAGAGATTAAAGGCGTCCGGGCCATAGAAAAATAATAGCTTGAAGCGGTTCAGAGCGGCGAAATTGCCACCCTACTCAAACCAATGTTACTTGAGCTGAACATAACAACCGATGAGCTTGGGCCGCACTTCTGCGCCTCAGGCTCCTAGAATGATCAGATGCCTAACCCGCACCTGCGCCCCACGGCACTTGGCAAGCTTAGCCCGCCCCGGCTTGCACGGGTCATTGCCCGTGAGCGCCTTTTTGCAGAGATTGATCGAATCAAAGAAGCGCCAGCTATTTGGATTGCAGGGCTGCCAGGTATTGGCAAAACGACCTTGGTGGCGACCTACTTGCATCAACGCGGGTTGCCCTGCCTTTGGTTGCAGCTCGATGCGGGCGACATAGACCCGGCCAGTTTGGTGCATTTTCTGCGGGCGGCGGCCAACCGGCTCGCACCCCAACCCAATTTTCGCTTGCCGCTGCCCAGCGCCGATGACCTGCGCAACGTGCCAGACTTCATTTGCCTTTGTTTGCGCCGTTGTTTTAAATTTTTGTCAGCGCAGTTGCAAGGCCCTTGGGCCATGGTGCTGGACAACGTGCAAGAGCTGGGCATAGCGCCTTGGCTGCACGCAGGAATTGCCCGCGCCCTGACCGAGCTGCCCGAACAAGCCCGGCTGTTCGTCATCAGCCGCGAGCCGCCCGGGGCACAGTATGCCAAGGCGCTGGCGCTGCAACAGCTCATCTTGATCGAGTCCCCAGCCCTGCGTTTCAACGAAGTCGAAACGCAGCAACTGGTTCAATTGCATGGACGTGACTGGCAAGCCGAGGCGCTTCGCAGCGCCAGTGATGGTTGGGCTGCCGCCATGATTTTGATGCTGGCCGCGCGAACCGACCTGGACTCTGAAACGGCAATGAGTGGCGGCACCACGCGCGATCGCCTGTTTGCGCTTTTTGCGGGTGAAGTGATGGAGAGGATGCCTGCGTCCGACGCCACGTCGCTCATGCGCATTGCGTTTCTGCCCAGCGCCAGTGCCGACATGGCAGGTGCCATTGCAGGCGACGAGCATGCCGCCGAATTGCTGACAGACCTGGCCCGGCGCAGCCTGTTCACAGATTGCCGTGCAGGGCTTGACGCGACCTATACGTTTCACGCGCTTTTTGGCGAATTTTTGCGCGCCCGCGCGACCGAACGGCTAAGTGCTGAGGCGCTCCACGCGTTGCGCCTTCACGCCGCCCAGCTTTTGGCAGCAAACGGGCAAACCGATGCTGCCATTGCCCTGCTGATTCAAGCCCAATCGTGGGACGCTGCGCTGGCCCTGATCGTCTTGAATGCGGGCAGTTTTTTTGCGCAGGGGCGTACCGCCAGCATTGTGGCTTGGTTGCTGGCATTGCCAGAACCCATGCGCGAAGGTGCGCTTGCCTCGTATTGGCGGGGTTGTTGTGAAGTGGCAACCGATCCCGTCAGCGCCATGTCTCACCTGCTCGTGGCTCACCACGGAATGAAATCGGCAGGCGACGCACATGGCGCTTTTCTGGCGGCCGCCGCCGCTGCGGACGCTATTGTTTCAATTGGCAACAGCCTGGAAGGTTTGACCGAGCTATTGCCTTTGCTGAAGTCGTATGCGCCCATTTACCTGGCCAATCGAGACCCTGAAACCGATCTGCGAGTGCTGCCCGGGCTGCTCGGGGCATTCGTGCACTTGGATACCGGTCACCCCTTGACTGCGCCCCTGGCCGACTTGGCAGAACGGCTGCTGGACCAACCGCTGGCCGCCAGTCAACGCATCCTGCTGGGTTCACTGGCTTACTACCTGCTATGGACGGGGCAAAGTGTGCGGTTGGACCGCATCATGATCAAAATAGACCGCATGGCGGCTGGGTCTGAAGTCGCCACGGCCACGTTACTGCGATGGCTAGGCGTTGGCGTGTTGATTCGCTCGCTGTTGGGTCGCGTAGACGAGGCCCAGGAGCAAGCCCAGCGCGCGCTGAATCTTGCGCAAAGTCTGCCTGATGCCTTGCTTGCCAAGGCCCACTTGATGATGGTCCTGGCAGCACTGGCAGCCCGCGACAGCAACCTGGCCCGACTGCACCTGACAGCAACCGCCAGCCTTCTGAACTCCGCCAACCCGATTGACGCCACCACCTATGAATTTCAGCGCGGCCTTTTCATGCTGCTGGAGGGCGATTGGGACAGCGCCGCTTTGTCCATGAACGCGGCGGCGGCTAGCGGTCGTGCCAGCGCATGGCCGCTGCGTGAACACATCGCTTTGCTGGGCCAAACCTTGACGGCGGTGCAAACGGGTGCTTTTGCGCAGGCCGAGGCAGCCTTGGCAACCGTCAAAGCGCATCGCTTTTTTGCAGTCTGCCCCTGGCACCAGTGGCTTGCCGCGTTAATTGAGGCGCAGTTGGCCCTGAAGACCAAAGAGATGGCTCGTTGCCTGCAATTCATTTCGCAAGCGTTCGCCATTGGCCGTCAATACGGCTATGACTTTGGCCCCATGCCCTATTGCTGCAGCGACATGATGTCTCAAGTCGCGTCCAAGGCGCTTGAGCACAACATTGACGTGCCGTTTGCACTGCAAATCATTCGCCGCTATGCATTGCCTGCGCCTGCCGACGCGCACGAGAGCTGGCCCTGGCCGATTCGCATTTCCACACTGGGTCAGTTTCGAATACAGCATGCAGTTGAAGCGCCCAAAGCGTCCCGAAAGGAAAGCCGAAAGCCACTGGATTTGTTGAAACTGCTGGTCGCGCTGGGTGGGGCAACCCGTGGCGTGTCAGCGCCAATCGCTCGGCTTAGCGCGGCCTTGTGGGTGGACGCCCCCGGCGATGCCGCTCGCAATTCTTTTGACAATGCACTGCATCGCCTTCGCAAACTTCTGGGAGGTGACCAGCATGTGCTGCTGCAATCGGGCAGTTTGAGCTTGAACACGGCCACTTGCTGGGTTGATGTGTCGGCCTTTGACGCCCTGTTGGCACAGGCAGACCCAATCCACTCTCAGGCCAGTGCAGCGCAGTTGTCGGACCTTGCCGTGCAACTGATGGCGCTGTACCAAGGCGAGTTTTTGGCGGGCGATGAAGACCTGCCCGATGTGCTGGTCGCCCGGGAACGCCTGCAAGCTCGCTTTATTCGTCAAATGGGCACCATCGGCAGCAAGCTTGAAGCGCAAGGCAGCGTTGCGGCAGCGGCTCAGGTTTACCAGCGGGTGGTCGAGCAGCAACCCCTGGCTGAAGACATCTACCGCCGCCTAATGGGCTGCCACATCGCGATGGGCCAGCCAGCCGAGGCCTACGAGGTGTACCGACGCTGTCGCCATCACCTGTCGGTGGTTCTGGGCATCCGCCCAGCAGCGCAAACCGAGGCGATGGTGGCGCAGTTTCGAAACCTTTAGATACACACTCAGCCAGCCAGAGGTTGCCACAGCAGCCTGCGCATTTCAATCGTTAAGCCATTTCTAGGAAGCCAGCTTTTATCCTGCAGGTTAGGGATGCACAGGCGGCCTCCCGACCCAGAAACTGAAACTGAAACTGAAACTGCGCATGATTGAACGCCAACCCTTCCATTTGAAGTCTCGGAGGCTCCAGTGTCAAAACCATTGATTTTTATACCTGTCGCTTGCGAGCTTGTGTTTTTGAGTACGCCTATTTGACGACCCGATTCAATCCTTTGTCCCAACGAAAGAACTGTCATGAAAAATCAATTTGATCCCCACAGCGGCTCTGTGTCACGGCGCGAAGTGCTTCGCGGCTCGGTCACCGTTGCCGCGCACCTTGGCCTGGGGCTTGGGCTCGGCCACTCGCTTCTGGCACAAGCGCAGGCATCCGTGGAGCAACTACGAATTTTGTGCAGTGGCCCTGCGGGCAGCATCCCTGACATCGTGGCAAGGCGAATCGCGGAGCAACTGAACGCCAGCTACCCGCGTGGCACGGTGGTGGACAACCGACCTGGCGCGGCAGGTCAAATCGCTGTGAACGCCCTGAAGACCAGTCCGGCAGATGGCTCTACCGTGCTGCTGGCGCAAGGCGCCATTGCAACGGTGTACCCCTACTTGTATGCCAAGCTGGCCTATGACCCGGTCGCCGATTTGCAACCCGTGTCGCTGGCTGCAGAAATGACCTTGGGCTTGGCAGTGGGTCCAGCGGTGCCAGACAGCGTGGCGACTGTGCGGGAACTGGTTGAATGGATGCGTGCCAACCCCAAGCTGGCCAATGCAGCGTCCCCCGGCACGGGCACTTTGCCGCATTTGCTGGAGGCGATGCTTTTCAAAGAAGCAGGCGTGGCCTGGCAGCATGTGGTTTATGCCGGTGGCCCACCCGCGCTGGTGGACTTGATGGGCGGCCAAGTGGCCGTGCTGGTTCTGCCCGAGGGCCTGCTGCGGCAACACCGAGCTGCTGGCAAATTGCGCGTACTGGCAACCTCTGGAGCGCAGCGCAGCACCTACCTGCCCGACGTGCCTAGCCTGGTCGAACAAGGCTACCGAGACCTGGTGGTGCGTGAATGGTTTGCATTTTTCATGCCGGGCAAAGTGCCACAAGCCGTGGTGGAGACCACTTCACAGACGATGCGTTCGGCTATCGCCCGCCCCGAACTGGCCAGTGCTTTCGCGGTGGCTGGCATGGTGCCTGGTTTCAGTACGCCCACAGCACTTGCCACCCGCATCGCCCAAGAGCAACGCTATTGGGAGCCTGCCATTCGCACCTCAGGCATCAAAGCAGACTGATGCCGAACCCGCCCAGCCTCAACGCCCAAGCCTGGGACAAAGCCGCCGACGGCTGGAACCACCACGCAGCCCCGATCGCAGCCTGGCTTGCCAATGTCACCGCCGCGATGATAGACGCAGCCCAGATTGGCATTGGTTCATCAGTGCTTGACATTGCCGCTGGCGCCGGCAACCAGACGCTGGACATCGCGCGGCGCGTTGGCCCCAAGGGTTACGTGTTGGCGACTGACGTCTCGCCACACAGCCTGACCCTGGCCAAGGACAATGCCTGGACCTGCGGGTTGACGCACATTCAAACCCGTGTGGCCGACGCGCAGGCGTTAGGGCTTGCAGGCTCTAATTTCGATGCGGCTGTGAGCCGTTTGGGGCTGATGTTTTGTACTGCGCCGCTGCAGGCTTTGGCAAGCGCACGCGCGGCCCTGAAGCCCGGTGGGCGGCTCGCGGCGGTGGTGTTCTCAACCCCGCAAAGCAACCCGTGTCTGACGGTGATGATGGGCGCTGCACTCAAGGCCGCTGGGGCCGCCGCGCAGTCGCCGTATGCGCCTGGAACTTTGCTTAGCTTGGGTCAGCCTGGTTTGATGGCCAAGCTGCTGGGTGACGCAGGTTTTGGAGACATTGACGTGCAAGCCGTGTCCGCGCCATTTCAGTTGGCCAGCGCAGGGCACTACGTTGATTTTGTGCGCAGTTCGGGTTCGCCCATCATGCAGATACTTGCGAGTTTGGACGCCAAAGCGCAGGATGCCGCTTGGGCCGACATGGTAGCTAAGCTTGACGTTTTCACAACGGCCTCTGGGTGGGTTGGTCCGAATGAATTGTTGCTTTGTTCTGCCACCGCGCCGGGTTAAACCGAATCAAACCCGCCGGGCCTGCCCCGCCCAATACGGTTCCCGCAGTTTGCGCTTGAATATTTTGCCTGTGTCTTCGCGTGGCATGTCGGTGTGAAAGGTGAAAACCTTGGGGACTTTGAAGGCGGCCAGTCGGGCCTTCAAAAACTCGCTGATGTCAGCGTCGCTCAAAACAGTGCCGTCAACAGGCTGCACTGCGCAGGCCAGCGCTTCGCCAAATTCGGCATCCGGAATGCCAAACACCGCGCAATCGACCACGCCGGGCATCATTTGCAAAGTGGCTTCAATTTCTGCGGGGTAAATATTCACGCCGCCAGAGATCACCAGGTCGGCCGAACGGTCCACGATGAACAAAAATCCGTCTTCGTCCAGGTAGCCAATGTCGCCCAGGGTTTTAAGGCCTCGGCATTCCATTTTTTGCCTTGCTGCGTCGTTGCCAATGTAGGTGAAGTCTGCGTACGCGCTTTGATTCACATAAATTAACCCAGCCTGGCCTTGGGGCACAGGTTCTCCCTGCGGGTCTAATATTTCCATTGTCACGCCAGGCAGCGGAAGGCCCGCCGAGCCAGGTTTGCGCAGTGCCTCGTGGCTGTCCAGGCGCGTCATGTAACCCAGTTCGCTGGCGCCGTAGGCCTCGTGAATCACCGGGCCCCACCATTCGATCATGGCGCGTTTCACGTCCGGCGCGCAAGGCGAGCCGGTGGACGACACAAAGCGCATGCTACTCAAATCGTACTTCGCGCGCACCTCGGCGGGTAGGCGCAACATGCGCACGTACATGGTGGGCACCAGGTAGGCGTGGGTGATGCGGTGCCGCGCGATCATGGCCAATGTTTCTTCAGCATCAAAACGGGTTTGAATGAACAGGTGGCCACTTTCCTGCGACGCACCCATGGCATACGAATTGGGGGCGCTGTGGTACATGGGCGCGTTGACCAAAGCCCGCATGCCGAGCTCAAACCCGAGGCAGTGGCGCAGTATCTGCAGACCCTTGGCGGCTTGCTCAGGCGTAGCGGGTGCGCGGCGAATGCCTTTGGGTTTGCCTGTGGTGCCCGAGGTGTAAAACATAGCACCGCGTGGGGCGGCGGCGTCTGTATTGGGCGACAGGTTGGCATCTCTGAACGCAGTCCAAGACGGCAAGGCATTCGCTGAAGGGTGGCTTGAAGGGTCGCTTGCAAGGTGGCTCGCAAGGTCTGCGGGTACGCCGCTGGCATAGGCGCGAAGGGCGTCCAGCTTCAAGCCTGGCAGGGTGGCCAAAAGGTCAGCATCAACAATCAGCACCTTGGCCCCACTGTCGCCCAAGATGTACTGAACTTCTTCGGTTTTAAAATGCCAGTTGATGGGGCACCACTGCGCACCAATCCACCGAATCGCCAACATCACCTCCAGCGCTTCGGGGCCATTGCGCATCATGACGGCGACCACGTCGCCACTTCCAACACCTAGGGATCGCAAGGCCGATGCGGAGTGCTGGTAGCGCTGGAAAAAGACCTCGGAATCGATGCTTTGCCCGTTGAATTCGACGGTGGGTTTCATACTGATTGCGTTAGTTGCTTCATTTGCTTTACTTGCGCTATTTTCGAAGCGAAAAATCGATAAACCCGCGCTCAACGTCCACTGATTCCAGCTTCACATGAACCTTGTCGCCCACCTGGACGCGACTGCGCCCCTCGTCCAGCCGCCCTTCACAAGGCGGCTCAAACACCCGAACCCAGGTCCCTTTGCTCGATGACCCCGTGACGATGCCTTCAAAGGCCTGCCCCAAGCGCGATTGCAGCAGCAGCGCGGCTTCTGATTTGCGCATTTGCCGTTCGACCTTTTGCGCGCCCTCTTCCTGGTGCGTGCAGTGCGCCGCCAGCCTGCCCAGCTCAGTGTCGTCATAGGGCGCAGGCTGGCCCAGCAGCGCGGCCTTGACCAGACGCGAGGTGATCAAATCGGGATAGCGGCGATTGGGCGCGGTGGAATGGGTGTAGTCGCGCACGGCCAAGCCAAAGTGGCCCATGGGTACGGTGCCAGGCGTTTGCACCACGTACTCGCCGCGCCCCATCAGCTTGACGATGACCAGGGACAAATCAGGAAACCGCAGCGGGTCCGCCAAGCGGCGCTTGTGCAGAAAAACTTCGAGCGCTTTTGAATCAGGCGCAGGCGGCAGCACTTCGCCGTATTCTTTGGCAACGCCCACAATGCGCAGCCAGCGTTCGGGCGATTGCACGACGCGGCGCAATGACGAGCTGCCACGGGCCACCAAAAACCGCGCGGTGCAGCCGTTGGTGGCAATCATCAATTCGGCAATCAACTGGCGCGCGCGGTTTTGCGCTTGCTGGGCAATGCCCACGACTTTTTCACCTTCAAACACCGCACGCGGCTGAAAGCTTTCAAACTCCAGCGCGCCCTCAGCCCGCCTGCGCGCTTGCAGCACCTGCGCCAGTGCGTCTTGGGTGCGAATTTGAAAATCCATGCCCGGCACAGCAGCAGCCGCTCTTGGCAAGGCAGCTTTGCCGTCGATCCACGCGCTGACCGCGTCGTACGCCAGCTTGGCATGGTTGAACACCCGCGCCCGGTACAAGGTAGAACCCGCCAGCGAGCCGTCGGCGTTGAAAATCATCTCGCTGACCATGGCCAGGCGGTCTTGCTTCGGGTTCAGTGACGTGAGGTCGGTGGACAAGGTTTCCGGCAGCATGGGGAAAATGCGCACTGAGGTGTAAACCGACGTGGTGTTGACTTGCGCATGCAGATCAATGGCGGTGTTTTGGTTCACCAGCGTGTCCACATCGGCAATGGCAACCCAAACCTTCACCGCGCCTTGGGGCAGGCTTTCGCACACGCTCAGTTGATCCAGGTCGCGCGAGTCGTCGTTGTCGATGGAGCACCACAGCAGGTGGCGCAAGTCGGCGATGGCGGCATCGCCTTTGCCAGGCTTCAGCTTGTTGTTTGCGGCGTCCGCCAGCGCAGCAGAGTCCGCATTGACGATGTGCGCCATTTGCTGCAAGGCGTTGGCGGAAAACTCGGGTGCCAGCCCGCGTTCGACCATGGCGTTGGTGGCGAGGCGCACAAGGTCTGCGCGGGTGTAAAAGTGCCTGGATTGGGTTTGCATCGGCCCAATATACCCGGTTGGCATGACAAGCTCCGTTGCGTTGCCTTGCTCACCATTCAACCATTTGCTATAATATACATAGCAAACTATCTATATTATTCGGGGGCTAGAGGCCCATTTTATTCATATTTTGAGCCAAAAATGGAAAAAAGAACCTGCAGGTTCTTTTTTCCCAAAAACGCTCAAACCGAGGGTTTCAACACGCTTTTCAAAAATTTTCCGATATCGGCAATCTCTTGCGGATGAACGCTGTGCGGCATGGCGTAAGTGTGCCACTGCACCGCATAACCCAGCGCAGCCAGGGCATTGCGCGAAGCCTCGCCCCGACTCAAAACCACCATCGGGTCTTGTGTGCCATGGGCCATGAAGATCGGCGTGGCTTGGTTGGCTGCGCTGCGCTGTGCCGCCACCGTGTCCGCCAACGGCAGATAACCCGACAGCGCCATGATGCCGCCCAGCCGCGCCGCATGCCGCACGCCCGTGTGCAGCGCCATGGCACAGCCCTGCGAGAAGCCTGCCAGCACAATGGAAGACGCCGCAATGCCGCGTGCCACCTCGTTGGCAATCAGCGCTTCAATCGCCTTTGCAGAATGAAGAATACCTGCCGCGTCTTCACGGCGCTGCAAGTCGGCTCCCACAATGTCGTACCAGGCGGGCATGACGTAGCCGCCGTTCATCGTGACCGGAATTTGTGGCGCATGCGGAAAAATAAAACGAATCGGCGGGCAGCCCGTCAGTTCCAGCTCGGGCACCAGGCCCGCAAAGTCATTGCCATCCGCCCCCAGGCCGTGCAGCCAGATGACGCTGGCGGTCGGGTTGGGCGTAATTTCGATTTGAATGAAAGGCAAAAGTGTCGTCATGAAACTAAA
>JANPCR010000284.1:0-3440 GCA_031431035.1 Rhodoferax sp. | reverse complement strand
CCGTTCTGGGTGCACCGGCCTTAAGACTGTTTCTAATTGAACGCCCCACGGCGACTTGACTGCAACACCATGTACACCGCCTCTTTCATTTTTGAGCCTGGCACTTACGACGACAAGTTTTTTGCGCTGGATGCGCTGATTCAAACCGCTGCCGAAGCGACTGATGGGTACCTCGGTCAAGAGAGTTGGAAGTCAGCCGACGGGACGAAAGTCAACGCCATTTATTACTGGGATTCGCAGGAGTCGCTCAAAGCGTTTTCATCGCATCCCAAGCACCTCGAAGCCAAAGGCCAGTACCTGAAGTGGTACAAAAGCTTCCATATCGTTGTGTCCGAAGTTTTGCGATCCTACGGCGACGGACGGCTCGCGCACATCACACCGAACCAGCGGGCGCGCGCGTCATGACCATGCCACTCAAAATCTGGGGCCGCATCAGCTCCATCAACGTCAAAAAAGTGGTGTGGGCTGCGCAAGAACTGGGCCTGGCTTTTGAGCGCATCGACGCAGGCCGCGCCTTTGGCAACACCAGCACGGCCGACTACTTGGGCCACAACCCCAACGGCGCAATTCCTTTGATTGATGACGGCGGATTCATGCTGTGGGAATCGAATGTGATAGTGCGCTACCTCTGTGCGAAATATGGCGCCCCCACGCTTGTCGCTTCGCGTACTGCGCTGCCCCCCGAGGGGGCTAATTTTCCTCGGGGCGGCCCTTCGGAAAATTCTGCTCTCAGCTTGTACCCCGAGGATCTGCAAGCCCGCTTCAATGCCGAGCGCTGGATGGACTGGCAGCAGGCGCACCTGAACCCTGCGGGCCGCGAGGCCTTTGTTCAGTGGTTTCGCACGCCGGTTGAGCAGCGTAACCCGGCGCTGATTGCCGCGTCGGTTGCATTGACCGAACCGTACATGGCCATGGTCGACCAGCAGCTTGCCAAAACTGAGTGCATGGCAGGCGACCACTTCAGCATGGCTGACATTCCCATCGCTTGCGAAATTCACCGCTGGTGGGGCTTGCCGCAGCCGCGCCCGCCCTACCCGCACATTGAGCGCTGGTACGCTCGCATGCAGGCTCGACCTGCGTCGAAGGGTATTTTGGACTTGCCACTGAGCTAACTTAGAAGAAACGCGCCAAGTCAACCCCTCTCAACCCCCGCTTGGCCATCGACAAACCCACCCATGAAATCTCGCAACTACCAACAAATCGACGTCTTTGGCGACACCCCTTACTTTGGCAACCCGCTCGCCGTGGTGCTTGATGGCTCTGACCTGAGCGATGAGGCGATGCAGCACTTCGCCCAATGGACTAACCTGAGCGAAACCACCTTCTTGCTGCCACCCAGCGGCACCGCAGACGGTCAGGCAGCTGCGGCTGATTACCGCGTGCGAATCTTCACGCCCGGTGGTGAATTGCCCTTTGCCGGTCACCCGACGCTGGGCACTTGCCACGCCTGGTTGCGCGCGGGTGGCAAACCGCAATCCGCAGATTTCATCGTGCAAGAAAGCCAGATTGGTTTGGTGAAAATTCGCCGTGACGGCGCGTGGCTGGCCTTTGCCGCACCGCCCTTGAAACGCAGTGCTCCAAGCCCCACCCAACTGGCGCAGGTCGCAGCTGCCTTGGGGCTGAATGCGACGCAAATTGTGGCCGCCCAGTTGCTGGACAACGGCCCGGTCTGGCTGGGTTTGCTGCTGGACAGTCAAAACACCGTGTTGCAATTGCAGCCCAAGCACGCCGACTTAAAGCACATCGGGCTCAAAGTGGGGGTTGCCGCGTCGATTCCGCCCGCCCATGGCTCAGCCTTGATTTCGCGGTCAAACCGGGAATCCCGCGCGTTCAATGGGTCGGTGCAGACCAACCCGGCGGCGGTAGATGCTCAACCGGTTTTGGAAGTGCGCGCCTTTGCAGCCCCAGTCGGGATCGATGAAGACCCTGTCACCGGCAGCCTGAACGCCAGTTTGGCCCAGTGGTTGATTGCCGACGGCCACGTGTCCGCGCCCTACCTGGCCGCACAAGGCACCTGCCTGGGCCGCGCTGGGCGGGCGGCCATTTCGCAAGACGCCAGCGGCCAGGTTTGGGTCGGCGGGCAAGCCGTAACCTGCATTGAAGGAACTGTGGATTTATGAAATCTCAAATCGACCATCTGGTGATTGCTGCCCAGACGCTGGAGCAAGGCGTGGCATGGTGCCAAGCCACACTCGGCATTGAGCCAGAACCGGGCGGCGACCACAAGCTGTTTGGCACCCACAACCGCTTGTTCAAAATCGCCACGCCCGCCAACCCGCTGGCCTATTGCGAGATCATTGCCATCAACCCGCAAGCCGTGCCGTCTGTGCCAGCACCTGCCAAACGCTGGTTTGATTTGGACGACGCCCCATTGCAAGCTGCCGTGGCCATCGCGCCGCGTTTGGTGCATTTTGTTGTCAGCACCGATGACGTGCAGGCTGCCCGGGCGGCATTGGCTGCCCTCAACATCGACCGTGGCCCGGTGCTGGAGGCCAGCCGCCACTCGCGCCGTGGCGTGATCCACTGGAAAATTACGGTGCGCGAAGATGGCCAGCGGCTGTTCAATGGCGCTCTACCAACCTTGATCGAATGGGGAAAGGCAGGCGCGGCAGAGCCCCTGCGCCTGCACCCGCGCAACAGCCTGCCACGATCGGGTGTGACATTGCAATCGCTTGAGGTGACGCACCCGCAAGCCGATGTTTTGCAAGCTGCCTACGCTGCCATTGGGCTGCAAGGCATTGCCGTGAACCAGGGCGCGGCCAATCTGACGGCCCACCTGAAGACGCCAAAGGGCGCTGTTCAATTGGACAGCCAGGGGCTTTGAGGCCGTAGGCACTGAATTGCTATAAATTAAATAGCAAACTATTGATATTTCACGAGAGCTAGAGGCTAATTTTTCATGAAATTTCGCCTTTTCCGGTCATTTTCATAAACTTCATATCACCGGTGATATCAGATTCTAAAAACAAGCCCCTGACTCGCGCCGAAGCTACCAACCTGTGGCTTGGCGCGCTGGCTGCGCTGGCCGCAGCGCTGATTGGCAGTGGCTGGCAATTGGGGTCGCGCTACGGCGTCACAACCACCTTGGGGTCGATGGAATTGGCCACGCTTCGCTACGGCGTACCGGCTTTGCTGTTGCTGCCCGTCTTGTTCAAAATCGGCCTCTTCCCGGCAGCGCTTTCAAAATCGAAACTGGCTTTGCTGGTACTCAGTGGTGGGCTGCCCTTTGGCTTGGTGGTGCTGGCAGGTGCGCAATGGGCGCCCGCCTCGCACATTGGCGTTTTTTTGAGTGGCAGCTTGCCGCTTTTCACCGCCTTGGCAGCGGTGGTGTTTTTAGGTGACAAGGTCAGCCGCGTGCGCTGGGCGGGGTTGGCCCTCATCTTTGTTGGCCTGCTGGTGTTTGGCTTGGCTGCGATTGCCAATTTGGACGCCACCTGGCG
>JANPCR010000283.1:0-9777 GCA_031431035.1 Rhodoferax sp. | reverse complement strand
ACTGTCCACCACGAACGCGCGGTAGGTGTCTTGCATCAAACGCACCGCATCGTTCGGGTTGACGCCCTGCCCGGTCGCCAACAGCGCCTGAATGGCCTGGACGACCGTGGGCTCTATCGCCAATGAATGCACCGCCACATTAGGCAGCGCACAAGCCTGGGGCACCCGCTCGTCGCGCCCCCGAAAGTCCAAAACCCGTGCCAACCCCAGCGCCTGGACTTGCGCCACATCGGCCGCGTTGAGCAGCCCGAGGTGGTCTGAGCGGAACAATTTTCGCCAAACCACAGCGCGCCCGCCGTGACCCGTGTAACCGCCCAAGTCCCGAAAATTGGAAGCGCCACTGAGCGGCAGCGCGCGCGAGGGGCTGGATTGGGTGCTTTGGGTGCTTTGGGGCGGACTTGGGGTGAACGTGGGCATGGGTTGAAAGAAGGATTTGAACGGTGATGGGGGTGCAGTATGGCGTTCAGGGCCAGGATTTGGCTGAACCTTCTTCATTATCACCAAGCGGCAAACCCGCTGTGCAAAATTGGGCTTTGAGAGTGCCTTACCTCGCAAATTCTTCAAAACAGACTAAATTTACCACAATTGTGGTAAATTTAGTCAAAAATTCACAAAAACGCGAAATTCTTAATAAAATGGGCCTCTAGCTCTCGAATATATTCAATAGTATGCTATTATTAATATAGCAAAAGCTAGTCCAATCCTTGAACCTCCTATTCGGCTTTTTTCCATTCCTGCATCCACGGCAAGTAGCCCAGCCACCTTGAAGGCTCAGTTTGGGCTGGTACATTTTTAAAACAGGTTGATTCAGCCGCTGCCACAATTCAGCCATGCCCATCCATCGCCGCACTTGCCTTGTCGCCGCGTCCAGCAGCCTGCTGGCGGGCTGGCATGCGCAGGCAAAGACCGAAGGACAGCCCCAATCGACACCAGGAGATGCCGTGGACGAAACCTGGCTGGATGCCCCGCGCAGCCGGGAAGTGAAGGTGAAAATTCGCTGGCCAGGTGACACTTTGCTGGGCACAACACGACCTGCAATACAACCTGCCACACGCCCCGTGGTGATTTTTTCGCACGGCTTGGGTGGCACGCGGGAAGGAGGCTCGGTTTGGGGCGAAGCCTGGGCTGCGGCGGGTTTTGTGGTGGTGCACATTCAACACCCGGGCAGCGATTTGGCAGCGCTCAGGGCGGTGGCAACGTCGTTTGGCGACCAGCGCGGGTTGCGGTCTGTCGCGTCGCCCGAGCAGTTGGTGGCGCGCTGGCGCGATGTCGACTTTGTTTTGGACGAGATTGAACGACGCCACAAGCTTTCAATCAGCGGGTCTGGCGAATCAGGCAACTGGGGCAAAGCGCGGCCGATTCAAATCGGGCTGTGCGGTCATTCGTTTGGTGCACACACGACGATGGGCATGGCTGGGCAGCGTTACCCCGCTGGCGAGCCGGTCAATGAGCCGCGGCTGGCGGCGTTTATTGCGTTTTCGCCCACCGCGCCCTCAACCGGCGACCCCAAGTTCGCGTTGGCGGCGTTGACTCGCCCCATGCTGTCGATCACCGGAACCCGCGACTCTGACGTGGCGGGCGTGGGCGCAACGCCTGAGCGGCGTTTTGCCGTGTTTGGCGCTTTGCCAGACGGCAACAAGTCCCATTTGGTGTTGCAAGACGCCGACCATATGAGCTTTGCCGGGCAAACGGGCCGCGCGGTTGAAATTGTGCGCCGCGAGCAGGTCACCCGCGATCTACAGCCCAGTCATCACGCGTTGATCTGCCGCATCACCACGGACTGGTGGCGTGCAAGCTTATTGGATGATTCGGCAGCAAAGCAGCATTTGAAGACGCCCAGCGGGCTGGCCAGTGGCGACTTATGGCAGCAAAAGTAGAGTTCAAACAGCGCCCTGCAGGCTTCAAAAGCAAAACACCCATGCGAAATATTGCCCTAAAACCAGCCGTAGCGATGTGGATGGCGATTCTGTGTGCCGCTGGCAGCAGCGCCGTTTTGGCACAAAACGCGCCTGACCAGGGCTTTCGCATCATGTCCAACGGCTCCTTGGGCAATTGCATTGCCTGCCACGCCCTTCCCGGCCAAGGCGGCATCGTGAGCACGTTTGGCCCCGCGCTTGACAAAGTGGCCACGCGTTACGGCGCTGAAGAACTGCGCCAATGGGTCACGGACGCCCGCAAAATCAAACCCAACACGCTGATGCCGCCCTTTGCCACCACCTTGGGCACCAACCAGTCAGTTCGGGCTCAATCCATGCTGACCGAAGAGCAAATAGCCCTGGTGGTGGCAGCTTTGCTCACGCTGAAATAAACTGACCCACATGACAACCAGCATGATGAAAAGCCAGGAACTCCATTGCCCAGCCGATCAGCTAAAGCCAGCCTTGGCCAAGCCTGGCTTGCAAGCCAAACGCCGCGATTGCCTGGTGTTGGCCGTTGCGCCCTGGCTCGCGACTCCCTTCGCATCCCAGGCGCAGGTGTTCATCGAAACCGTCACGCAGCGCGACCTGGAGGCCATGAAACTCAGGTCAGACGGCATCACGCTGGACTTTCCCCGCTTGGCAGACACAGGGTCTTCGGTGCCGCTGAAGGCCAGCATCGTGGCTCCGGCAGGCCTGAAAATCGAAAGTATTGACATTTTTTTGCCTGAAAACCCCAACACCAGGGCGCTGAAACTGCGTTTGATCGAGCCGCAGGCGCGGTACACCTTCACGACCCGGTTGCGCTTGGCTGGCAGCCAAGACGCCTGGGTAGTGGCCAATTTGAGCGATGGCAGCAAGTTGGGTGCCAGCGCGCCTACCGTCATCACGTCATCGGCATGTTTCGATGCCTCTTAACTTATGGCCACCCAGATCCCATCCCGCCTGACCTTCGTCGGCAGCATTCGCCCAGGCAACACGATCGAGGCGCGCTGGATTGTTGGGCATCCGATGGAAACCGGCTTTCGCATTGACGACGCGGGGCAACGGGTGCTGCGCAACGTCATCACGCAGGTGCGGGTTTTTGTGAATGGCAAGCCCGTGCTTGACCTGGAGCCGGGCACGGGCATGGCAGCGAATCCGTTTTTGGCATTTCAAATCACGGTGCCTCCCCTTGGCGGCAATGTCGCGGTCGAATGGCTGGACGATTCCGGGCAAAGAGGCTCCGTTCAACAGCTTTTGTTGCTTGAAAAATGAAGCAGCCCTGGCGCCAGGCAGCGCGGGTTTGGGTGCTCTCAGGCAGTTTTTCTCTGCTTTGCGGTGCTTGGGCAATCGCCCAAACGGCACCCAGCACCGCGCCACTCGCCTGGCCTGACAACCCTAAACTCAGCGGCAACGCCTTTTTGCCACCCGGCCTGTTGAAGCTGCAAGACGACTTGCCCAACAGCCCCGTCAGCCTTTGGCTGGATCGGGGCAGCCTGCTCTGGGCCGACGCAAGCCGGGGCCCAAGTTGCCAAAGCTGCCATGGCAAGGTCGATACGTTAAAAACGGCTGCCGCCACCTTTCCCCGGCTTGCGGCGAGCGCTGCCACTGCCCAGCCCGATGGTGTGAAGCCGCCCAAGCTCATTAACCTGGAAGATCAAATCGTCAGTTGCAGCGCCAAAGGCGGGCGAACCCCTGTGAAAGCGGAAGACGACGAGCTGTTGGCACTGAGCGCTTTGCTGCACAACGCGGCCAAAGGCCTTGCCATCGACCTCAAGCCCCCAGCAGCCCTAGCTACCCAGTGGGACGCCCGCTTGCAATCCGGCGCAAAGTTGTTTTCAACCCGTCTGGGCCGCATCAATCTGGCATGTGTGCATTGCCATGACCAAAACATTGGCCGCCAAATGCGGCTGGACGTGGTGAGCCCTGGCAACCCCACGGGTTTTCCGATTTACCGAATGAGCTGGCAGCGCCTGGGCAGTGTGGAACGTCGCTTGCGCGCTTGCTACTCGGGCGTACAGGCTGTTCTGCCGCCCACAGGGCATTCTGATTTGCGCGATCTTGAACTTTTTTTAAAGGTTCGGGCCAACGGGCTACTGCTTGAAGGGCCTTCGATCCGGCGTTGAACTGCGCATCTCGAGAGCCTTCCATCTGGTGCGGGTCTTCCTGGTGTAGGGCAGCAAGCGGCGCGGCCCACAGCGGTCAACCGGGCTAAAAAATCTCGGTATCGACTTCGCTGGAAGATTGCGGACTGTAACGCTCGCCTGTCACCGTCGTCTGGTTGATCAAGGCATTCAATCGTGCCAGCGTTTCAGCGCACAAATTCGCGTTCATCGCCGCGAAATTTTCCTTCAGATGCTCCACGCTGCGCGTGCCCGGAATAGGAATGATGTGCGGCGCTCGGTGCAGCAGCCAAGCGAGCGAAAGCTGGGCCGCCGTGCAACCGGCTTCGTTCGCCAAAGCCTTGAAGCCGTTCAATAACTTGAGGTTGCTGTCGTAGGCTGCGCCCACAAAACGCGGCATGGTTTTGCGGATGTCATTGGCGGCAATGTCCGCCTCAACAGGCGGCTGGTCAGTCAAAAAACCGCGCGCCACGGGACTGAACGCCACAAAGGTCGCGCCAATGGCTTTGCACGCGTCCAGCACGGCAATTTCGGGGTTGCGTGTCCACAGCGAATACTCGGTTTGCACCGCAGCAATCGGGTGCACAGCGTGGGCTTTTTTGATGGTGACTGCCGACACCTCAGACAGGCCAATGGATCGCACATGGCCCCGTGCCACCAAATCTGCCATCGCACCCACACTGTCTTCAATGGGCACCTTTTTATCCCAACGGTGCAGGTAATACAGGTCAATGACATCGGTTTGCAAGCGGCGCAGGCTGTCTTCGCAATTTTTGCGCACTGTCTCCGGGCGGCCGTCTATCACGCGAACTAATTTGCCGTTGCCTGCGATATCCACACCGGCCATGCCGCCCTTGCTGGCCAAAGTAAATTGACTGCGGTGCGACTTCAAAACTTTGCCCAGCAGGGTTTCGTTCGCGCCCAAACCGTAAAGCGCCGCCGTGTCAAAAAGCGTGACACCCGAATCGAGCGCAGCCAAAAGAACCCGCTCGCCTTGCTCGGCGCTGGGCGGCGTGCCGTAGGCGTGGCTCAGGTTCATGCAGCCCAGGCCAATGGCCGAGACTTTGAAGGGGCCAAGTTGTCGTTGTTTCATGGAATCATCGCGGGTCGGGTCAGGTCGGGTGTGGGTCAGGCCAGTTGCTGTTCCAGGTCGTGCAGCACCTGGTAGCAGTTCAGCACTTGGGCTACGCTGCTGTTGGGCTCGCGGCCCTTGCGGATAGCGGCGAAAAATTCACGGTCTTGCAACTCGATGCCGTTCATGCTCACGTCCACCTGGCTTACGTCGATTTTTTGTTCCTTGCCGTTGAACAGGTCGTCATACCGCGCTAGGTACGTGGCCGTGTCGCCGATGTAGCGGAAAAAGGTACCCAGTGGCCCGTCGTTGTTGAAGCTCAGGCTCAATGTGCAGATCGCGCCATTCGCAGCCTTGAGCTGGAGGCTCATGTCCATGGCAATGCCCAAAGCAGGGTGAATTGGCCCTTGCAACGCATTGGCTTTGACGATGGGACTGCCGCACTGGTAGGCAAACAAATCGACCGTGTGCGCCGCATGGTGCCACAGCAGATGATCCGTCCAACTGCGGGCTTGCCCCAATGCGTTCATGTTGGTGCGGCGAAAAAAGTAAGTCTGCACATCCATTTGCTGAATGTTGAACCGGCCGCCTGATATTTCCTTGTGCACGTACTGGTGACTCGGGTTAAAGCGACGGGTGTGACCGCACATGGCGACCAGACCGCTGCTTTTGGCCAGTGCCACCACCTCGGTAGCGCCCTTGAGGGTGTCCGCCAGCGGAATCTCCACTTGCACGTGCTTGCCTGCTTTGAGGCAAGCGAGAGTTTGTTCGGCATGCATTTGCGTGGGTGTGCACAAAATGACGGCATCGACCTCTTTGAGCGCCAGGCTGTCGTCAAGGTTCGTGGTGACGTGGCCAATGCCGTACCTGGCGGCCGTTTCTTTGGTCTTTTCCAGATCGCGGCTGATAAGCGAGACAACCTCGACACCTGCAATGTTTTTGATGCCGTCAATGTGCTTGATGCCGAAGGCGCCTGCGCCTGCCAGCGCTACTTTGATGGTTTTGCTCATAGTTTCAACTTTCAGGAGTTTTCAAGAATCAGGTGGCCGACCGAAGTGTTGCTTGCCGGTACGTGGTGGAAGCGGTGGCGGACTTTGGGCATTTGGCCAACGACACCACCCCCATCCACGTCGGCCATGGCACCCCGCGCGATGAGCCACATCACCAGCTCGATGCCTTCACTGCCCGCTTCGCGCACGTAGTCGATGTGCGGCATTTTGGCCAGGCCTTCGGGGTCGTCGATCATGCGGTCAATGAATTTTTTGTCCCAGTCAAGGTTAATCAGACCCGCCCGTGGCCCCTGCAACTGGTGGCTCATGCCGCCCGTGCCCCAAATCTGCACGTTGAGGTTTTCGTCGTAGGATTCAATCGCCTTGCGAATCGCCTTGCCCAGGTTCAGGCAGCGCTGGCCGCTAGGGACCGGGTACTGCACCACGTTGACCGCAAACGGAATCACCGGGCAGGGCCACTTGAAGTTGTCTGCGGATGGCTGGCCGCACAACAAATTCAACGGCACGGTCAGGCCATGGTCTACGTCCATCTTGTTGACGATGGTCAGGTCAAAGTCCTGCTGGATCACAGACTGCGCGATGTGCGAGGCCAGATCGGGGTGGCCGATAACGGTGGGCACTGGGCGCGGGCCCCAGCCTTCGTCAGCGGGCTCGAACTTGGCCGCCGTGCCAATCGCAAAGGTGGGAATCATCTCGAGGCTGAAGGCCGTGGCGTGGTCGTTATAGACCAGGAAGATCACGTCCGGCGTGTTGTCTTTCATCCATTTTTTGGAAGGCTCGTAGCCATTGAACAGGGGCTTCCAGTAGGCCTCTTCTGTTTTGCCGAGGTCGATCGCCGCGCCAATGGCGGGGACGTGGGAGGTGTAAACCGATGCGGTGATGCGTGCCATGGTGATCAGTCCAAAAGTTTGCCAGTGCCGTGCCCTTGCGGCTGGTGCTGAGGTTGCGCACTGCCGTTTTCACCAGGATGGCGGTTGCCCTCAACCGAGCGTCCGCCCGCGATCATCATGTCGCGGTATTCAATCTCGGTCATTCCGGTCATGCTGCCCGCCATCTGCTGAAAGCTTTTGCCATGCGTCGCACCCAGCTTGGCCAGGAAATAGATGTTGCCTCCCAGCGCAATAGCGCGGTTCAGGTCGGCGGCGAGCACGGCTAATTTCTGGTCTTCGGTCATTGGCCACTCGTCTAGGTAGACGCGCTGGTTAGCCTTGAAACGCTCGCGGTTTTCTGCCTTCATCAGTGACATGCAGAACTGATTGAGGTGATAACCCTTGCGGCTTTGCTCGGCGTCAAAAATAGTGGTGCCGGGGACGTCGAG
This sequence comes from Rhodoferax sp., assembly GCA_031431035.1. Taxonomy (GTDB): domain Bacteria; phylum Pseudomonadota; class Gammaproteobacteria; order Burkholderiales; family Burkholderiaceae_C; genus JANYCG01. Next base: position 2,356 of record JANPCR010000283.1, on the reverse strand, counting down.
GTAGTTTTTTTCTAGGGACATGGGGCTCGGTCTTAAAGTGGCTTAACCTCCGCCGCAAAGCACATTAACAGTTTGCTAACGAAGCTTTATGGCGTGTTGGGCTGTAAATCGTGCCGCGCGGGCTGTCTATCAAAGCCTTGTTTTTAAAATCTGTTCGCAGCGCTTGGTCGTTAGTGCAAAGCACGCGAGCACGATGTCTATCTGCCCTCGCTAGGGCGATAACGTGATCATCATTAGACGTACAAAGACTCTCAATTTTCACGAGCTCTGCTTCAATCAAGGCTTCGCTTACTTTGATGGCGCGCCCGCTTTGAGCAAGCAAAGCAATGACGCCCAGAACGCCAGCGACGTCGTATTCTTTAGTTAACTTGCCTCCGTGAATCAACGTCAATCGATTTGAAAAAATCGTTTCGCGCAATTTTTTAAACGAAATATCACCAGTTTTTTTCAATACTACCGAACACAAGTTGGCATCAATGATTAGACACATAGAGTTTCAATCCACCAGCAGGGCTGTTTGCTCACGCAAAAAGAAATCACGGTATCCATCGGGCGCTTTCAGAACATTGCCTTGATCATCGATTTCAAGAATATGGAGCTTGGTTTGAGTGCCTTTCTTTTCCAAGAAAAATATCTTCACGTCACTTTCTTTCAGCTGGGCACGCTTTACTTCTAGCCGCAGACGATCAACCAAGTAATCGCTATGGGTCTCTACGACCACGGTCTTTTTGCTCTTGGACACCCAGTCTTTAATCATTGAGCCCAAAGCTGCTTGCGCTTTCGGATGCAAGTGAACTTCCGGTTGCTGCAACAACAAAATCGTGCTTTGGTTTGCCCTTTGTGCATCAACAATTAGCGGCAATATTTGGCTGACGCCGTACCCCACATCCACCAAATTGGTGCTTCTTGATCCCGTCTTAACTTGAACTTGGAACGGATCACCGCTTCCGCGTCCGAGTTGCTTGACGCCGACGTCCGTGAACATTTCTGAGTACTCGCCAAAATCCCGCAACGCGTCATGCAGTTCCTTGGCCTGCCGGTTGTTTGGGTCAGTTGCTCTCGCAAGAAGCAGGGGTACGTGATCACCCTCAGGGGAAAACTCATCGCTTAACTGATCATATGTGCGCTTAGGTCTAGAGCGCATAGGAGCAAATGCCATCGCCGACTTGTTACTCCAGCGCAAAAGCCCACCTGAAGTCACCATGTGCATTAAGAACGCGACTTCTTCCGGCTCACCCCTCTCCTTATCCCCTGACTTCCTCTCTGCATCCATTTTTTCAAACGTCAACCTCCGAAGTTCATTCATCGCCAGACCTTGCGAATTCGCTTCTCGCGACACTACAGAATTAATCGACATTGTCTCGCCAAAGGCCACCTGCTTTGTACGATCAAGATGTTGATAGTCCTTTTCGCAAAACTCAATTGCAAAGTCACCCATCCAAGCAAAAACGTGACAAAGAACTGGAAGGCCGTCGTTTTCACGAAAAGCCGCGATTAGTCCTGCTGTTACTCTCTTATCTTGCTTCGAGTTAGATCTCGTGCGAAAAGGCTGTGTCATAGAGGTCTGAAGCCCGACAGAGAAATGGTTGACCCCTTTCCTACCGTGCGCCAAGGTCTTGTAACCGCCAAATTCGAACGGGAATTGATTAAAAAAATTCCCTGTCGAAGGAAAACCCTCGTGATAAACGACCGCCAGCATGCCAAGCAAAGTAGATTTACCTGCACTGTTTTCCCCAAGCAATACCGTAGCGGGCGCAATCGGTATTTCATGCCACCCTTCGAATGAACGCACATTCTCTAAATACAGCTTCATAGGAACTCACTTTTCATATCATTGCCAAACAGAGAAATTACTCAATCCAGCATTATCTGACTGATTCATTGCGCCCAGTAAAGCCGTGTCGGGTTGTCCACCAGCAGCCTGTGCTGCAATTCGGCCGTGGTTGCGATGTGCGGAATAAAATCCACCAGCAGGCCGTCATCTGGCATGTGGTCCTTGAGGTTGGGGTGCGGCCAGTCGGTGCCCCACAGAACGCGATCAGGAAATTGCTCGACGATACGCCGCGCAAACGGAATCACATCTTGGTAGGCACTTTGTTCGCCGTTCAGTGCCTTGGGGCCGGTGACTGAAAGCCGCTCGGGGCAACTCACCTTGCTCCACACATTGGGGTGCTCGTGCATGAATTTTTCAAACAGAGCGAACTCGGGGCCATCCACCGGCTTGCTCACGTCGGGTCGGCCCATGTGGTCGACCACGACCGTGGTCGGCAAAGTGGTGAAGTAAACCCACAAGTCAGGCAAATCGACCGCGTCAAAAAAGATCACGACGTGCCACCCCAGCGGCTTGAGACGAGTG
>JANPCR010000282.1:0-6599 GCA_031431035.1 Rhodoferax sp. | reverse complement strand
TCAAAACCCTTTACGATAAAGCTCCTTTATTTTGCACGCAAACATGTTAGAGACTACTTTTCCCCAATTTACTTGGCTAAGCCTTGCGCGTAGCGAACTAGCGGCCAACTTAGAGGCGATACAAAATCGCCTGCAAGCCTTATCCGGTGTAGCTTTGGTCGATTTGCATGTGAGCGATTTACTCAACGATGCGCTGCCCTCACACTTTGACTACACCACAGACTACGACCTCTTGGTCTTTCGCAGGCTCACGGTTGGTGGGGCTAAAGCTGCCGCCCAGCTCATCAACATCGACACCAGTCCCGTTGCCTTTGTGGTGCTAGATAAAGTTATTTTGAGCGTTCACCCCGAAGATTGCGCGGTGCGCGATAGCTTTGCCCAGCGTCTTAAAGACACGCCCGCAAGCCGCCAACCCACTCACCCTGCCGACTTGATGCTGCGTATGGTGAATCAAATGGTGGATGCGTATCTTGACCTGCGGCGTGATCTGACCCAAACCTTAGATCACTGGCAAGCGCGTTTGCTCAGCACGACCAAACGCTTTGGCGATTGGGACGCGCTCTTGATCGCGCGGATGCGTCTGCACCAACTAGACGATACCTGCGAAGACCAACGCGCTGCGGTGCAAGAGTGGATTGATGAGCTAAACACTTGGGCCACAGCAAGCACAGACGTGCTGGTTGTGCGGGAGACCGACTTACTCAAAGTACGCTCACGCGATGTGCTGGAACACATTGAACGCGTGGCGCATCACGTGAGGCGCCTAGAGCAAACCATTGAGACCGCGATTCAGATTCATTTTTCGATTCAAGGTAATCGCACCAACGACATCATGCGAACGCTGACGGCTTTGACCGCCATCTTTTTGCCGCTGAACCTGATCACCGGATTTTTCGGTATGAACTTCGACGGCCTGCCGCTGATTCACAACGCCGCGGGCGTGTGGTGGGCGATTGGGATCATGGTGGCCGTGGGTGTCGTGATCATTTCTGTTTTTTGGCGCAAACGGTATTTGGCAAGGACTTCGCGCTAGAGCTTTTTTGCTATTTTATTTATAGCAAACTAATGACTATATTCGAGAGCTAGAGGCCTATTTTGTTAAAAAAATGCCTTTTTGAGTGAATTTTAGAAAAAAAACCTGCAGGTTCTTTTTTGTCAAATCAATGGCGAGGTAATTTTCTCGGTCGCCAAAACGCGCTGCACGGCGGGGCGCGCCAGCATGCGTTGCAAATAAGGCCCCAAATGTTCGTAACTGCGGGCAGGTTGGGCCGAAAAGTTGCGCGTCCAGCGGCACAGCGTGAAGGCGTAGGCGTCCAGCACGCTGTAGCGCACACCCATCAGCCAGTCGGGCAGGTCGGCCAGGTCATCCACCGACTTGCTGCGCGTTTTCACCCGCGCCAGCTCATCGTCCAACTGCTCCAGGTAGCCGCCAATGCGCGCTTGCGCGGCCCGTTTGACCTCTAGCGCGCCACCCGCATTGCCCGCAGCCACATAGCGTTCGGGGTAAAAGTAGGTGATCAGACTGGGTTGCAGCGTGTTGGTCAGCCAAAACAACCACTTGTAAAAATGGGCGCGATCTGCGGTGCCCAAGGCGGGGGCCAACTGGGCTTTGGGGTGGGTATCGCACAAATGCAGGCAAATGGCGGCCGACTCGTAAAGCACCAGCGGCGGCTGGCCCGCCTCGGTTTGGGTGAGGGTGGGAATCAAGCCGTTGGGGTTCAGCGCCAAGTAGCCTGCTGATTTGTGCGCTTGATTGTCGCGGTCGACCAAGATCAGTTCAAACGGAATGCCCAATTCTTCCAGCACGATGTGCGGAATCATCGACGCGTTGCTGGGGTAGTAATGAAGTTGAATCATGGCGCGGCCCGTTTGGCAGTTTGGCAGTTCAAAACCTGAGGATCAAGGGGGCTTTAGCCCAAACAGCGCCGCCCCATTGCCCCAAGCGATTTGCTGTGCCACATCGGCAGGCAAATCGCCCAGCCAGGCGCGGTAGCCTTTCATCAAGTCATCGTAGTACTGCCAGCGCTGGTTGACCCAAGTGTCTGAGCCAATCATGAACCTGCCAGGGTATTTAATCAACAAGGCGCGCCATTCGGGGCACAGTTTGACGCTGCCTTGGGTGCTTTCGCAGGTCAAACCTGGGCGGTAAGACAGCTCGCCCATCAGGCGTGGGTATTGGGCCATCAGCGCATCGATCCTCGAGGCTGGAGCGCCGCCGATGCTGGTGTGCGCCCAAATGAGCCTAAAGCCCCCACGCTCCACCGCTTCGCGGGTCGCTGCCCCCCCAGGGGGCTGATCTGGCTTGGGGCGGCCCTGCGCCAGATCGCCTTTTTGCCCCTTGGACAGCGTGTGGACCATCAACAGGTCAATCGCCACGTCGTCCACATGGGCCAGCACAGCCAGGTTTTTTTCTTCTGCCAGCAGCATTAGCTTTTTGGCCACTGGGCCATTGGCATTGGCGCTGTCGTACAGGTGGAATTCTCCAATGCCTTTGAATGGCCCGCCGCCTGAACCCCGGGCCAGTTCGGTTTGCACCATGTCGTAAATCGACTCGTCTTTGAACCAACTGTCGTAATCTGCGCGGTTGCGGTACAGGCGCACAAACGGGACGACCTGCAAATCGCCCTTGGTTTTGTCTGCCGCCAGGGCCTTGCTGCCGTCGTTGGGGCGCGAATTGGCCAGCACGCCTTTGACGCCGTTGCGCTGAATGCGCGCCAAAATGTCGCTTAAAGGGTGCGGCCCCGCCTGGCCGTTCCAAGCTTCTTCGTTGTAATGCAGGTGCGCGTCGAACAAGGGGCCGGTGTAGTCGGCAGCCGCTGCTAGACCGCAGAAGCTTGCGCAGCAGGCCGCCGTGAGCCAAGCTTTGACAGCGCCAGACAAATCGCGCACAGCGTCAGCCCACGTGCCTGCGAAAAAACGCCAGCGTGCGATCCAGTGCCAGCTTGGCCGCTGGCGCATCGTAAGACCCGCGCTGGTCGCAATTGAAGCCATGGTCGGCGGGGTAAATTTGCACCTCGACCCCAGTTTGCGCCGCCCTGAAAGCATGCACCGTGGGCAAGGTGATGTGTTTGTCTTGGTCGCCAAAATGGCACAGCACCGGGCAAAGTGGTTTGCGGGCGGGCTCGTCGCCCACGGTCATGCCGCCACCGTAGTAGGGCACGGCAGCGCTGATGCCTTTGAGCAAACAGGCCGCGCGCCAGGTCAGCAAGCCACCCCAACAGTAACCCACCACGCCCACTTTGCTGCCCACGCCGCCCATGGCCACAGTGTCTTCAGTCGCCATGTTGGCCGCGACCGACGCGTATTTGACGGCCGCTTGAATGTCTTGCATGACCAGTGGCGTGATGGTGCTGCCGCCGGGTGCCATCAGCGCCTCTACCGCGGCTTTCAGCGCCATACCCGCGCCCATGTCTTCGCCGGTGTAGCCTAAGTTAACGTCTTCTTTCACCCGGTGAAAGGTGGCGGGGGCCACAGCCAGATAACCGGCTGCTGCGTAGCCGTCGGCAACATTGCGAATGTGCGAATTCACGCCAAAAATCTCTTGCAAAACGACAATGCCGCCGCGCGGACGGCCTGCGGGCAAGGCCACGTAGGCGGGCAAATTAAAACCGTCTTCAGAGGTAAGTTCAATGTTGAGGTGCTGAGTGTCTGACATGGGTTTCCTAGGGTTAAATAGCGGTTTGGGCCGTCAAAGCGTTTGCGTCAATTTGCGTTGCAAAAAATCGAGCCTGTCCTGGCCCCAAAAAATCTCGCCGTCCAGCACGTAGCTGGGCGCACCAAATACATTGGCGTCCAGCGCAGCCTGGGTGTTGTCATCGTAACGCTGTTGCACTTTGGGTTGGCGTGACTGCTCCAGCCGGTCGGCGCTCAGATCGCACTGGTTCAGCAGCAGGCTCAAGGTTTGGGGGTGGGCAATGTTCAGCTCTTGCTCCCAAACGGCGGCAAACACTTTGCTGCACAGGCGCATGGCGGCATCAACCCCGTCGTGCATGTCCACGGTGGTGATCAGGCGCGAGGCATCGTCCCCCGCCACCGGAAAAAACTTGGGCTGGATGTACATCGGCAAATTCAAGGCATCGCGAAACCGGGCCAATTCAACCAAACGGTAGGCTTGGCGTTGCGGCGCGCGTTTGGGCAGTGGCAGCCCGCCCGATGCGGGAAAGATGCGCCCAAAGTCCACCGGCAGCACCCGCACGGTGGCGCGGGCGTCGGCTGCAAGGGCGGAAAAGCGGGCGTGACCAAAATAGGTCCAGGGGCTTTGCGGCGTGAAGTAGTAGTCAATCGTCTGCGTCAAGTCAGTCTCCCAAAATCTTGTTATAAAACCGGGCCAATTGCGCCAATCGCGCTACGCCGCTCTGAACCGGGCGCAAATTGACCATGAACTGACCGCAAATTTGCTTCGATTGGGAATCGGGTTGCCCCCAAATTGGGTCAGTGTCCACCGTATTGCGGCTAACATCATTCTGATGGGTCGCTGCAAACCAGAGTGGTCACCCTATTTTTAACCTGATTTTCAAAACTTTGCAGTAAACCCCTATGAAACCTGTTGTTCTGATCACTGGCGGGTCGCGCGGCATCGGGGCAGCAACGGCCTTGCTTGCAGCGACGCGCGGTTACGCCGTGGCGGTGAACTACGCCAGCAATTCTTTGGCCGCAGACGAAGTGGTGCGCCAAATTCGCGCAGGCGGCGGCAGCGCCATCACCGTGCAGGCTGATGTGGCGGTTGAGGCCGACATCACCGCCATGTTCGCCCACGTGGACGCCAAACTCGGCCGCTTGAGCGCTTTGGTCAACAACGCAGGGGTGGTCGATGTCGGTGCCCGGGTGGATCAAACCACCACGGCACGCTTGCAGCGCATGTTCAACATCAACGTGGTGGGTAGTTTCTTGTGCGCCCGCGAGGCAGTGCTGCGCATGAGCACCCGCCACGGCGGCGCAGGGGGCGCCATCGTCAACGTGTCCAGCGCCGCGTCCCGCTTGGGCGGGCCAGGGCAGTATGTGGATTACGCTGCCGCCAAGGGGGCCATTGACACCTTCACCCTGGGCCTCGCCAAAGAAGTGGCGCTAGAGGGCATTCGCGTCAACGCCGTGCGCCCGGGCATCATTGACACTGACATTCACGCCAGTGGCGGCCAGCCCGACCGCGTCAAACAAATGGCTCCGCTTGTGCCCATGCAACGCGCGGGCAGCGCCCATGAGGTTGCCAAAGCCATCCTTTGGTTGATGACCGACGACTCCAGCTACACCACCGGCTCGTTCATCGACGTGGCAGGGGGCCGCTGATGGATTACAAACCTCTGGTCACGCTGCTGGCCATCGTCAACCCGCTGGCCATCGTGCCATTTTTCATTCACTACACGCTGGGGTTCACGCGCGAGCAACGCAGGCGCACCATCTGGATCGCCTCGTTCAGCTCGTTTTGCGTCATTGCCACCAGCGCCTTGTTGGGGCTGCAAATTCTCGACTTTTTCGGCATCACCCTGGCCAGTTTTCAAGTCGGTGGCGGCATGTTGCTGCTGATGTCGTCCTTGTCGATGCTGAACGCCGAACCGGCAGAAGCCAAGTCCAGCGTGACTGAAATGAAAGACGCGATGGACTCAACGCTCGGGGCTGATCTGGCCGAATCCAAGGCTACATCGCAACTTTCTAACCAGAGCCTGGTGGATATTCAAGAACTGAACGCAGCCCGCACCAGCATTGCCGTGGTGCCGCTGACCATCCCCTTGCTCACCGGCCCAGCCACCATGTCCACCGTGGTGATTTACGCTGAAAAAGCCAAAACCTTTCCGCAACTCGCCACCCTGGTCGGTTACGGTTTGGTCATTGCCCTGGCCACCGCCCTTTGCTTTGCAGCCGCCCAACCGATTGCCCGCCTGCTGGGCAAAACCGGCATCAACGTGATGACCCGCCTGATGGGCCTGATCTTGGCGGCGCTGGCGGTTGAGGTGATGTCGGAGGGGCTGATCAAGCTGTTTCCGATGTTGGGGCGGTAGGCCCTACCTCTGAGCACTTCGAATCAGGCTTTCGCCCCCTGGCCCAGCGAATTTTTCAAATTCTGTCAACAAGACCCGCAGAACGCTGCGACGAGTGCCTTTTGACATCAATGGCTGGTTGTCACAATTGCTTCATCATTTCATGAAATACTGAATTCATGAAAATCTCTACGACCGTTTTGGCATTGAATGCACTAGCCCACGAATCACGTCTGGCGGTTTTCAAACTTTTGGTGCAAGCGGGTCCGGCAGGGCTTTCTGCGGGGGTCATTGCCGCGCGCTTAGGAATAGCACCTTCTGCTCTGTCGTTTCATCTCAAGGAGCTGACGCACGCGGGGCTATTGCTTCAACGGCCCGATGGCAGAAAAATCCACTACAGCGCCAATTTCAGTTCGATGAATGAGCTGATCGCCTTTATGACGGAGAACTGCTGCCGGGGCGCGGCTTGCGAACTCAGTGTCACCACCACAGATTGCTGTTAACCCATCACCTCTCGCATCATCCACATTCGAAGGATTAACCATGACCGAAAAAGTTTATAACGTATTGTTTCTTTGCACGGGTAACTCTGCCCGCAGCATATTGGCCGAAGTCCAGCTGACTGCC
>JANPCR010000281.1:0-8150 GCA_031431035.1 Rhodoferax sp. | reverse complement strand
GCCTTGTCTTCCAGGGCCAGCGTTTCCTTGATGCGGTTTTGCAGCGAATTGCCGGTGTAAAGCGGCATGTTGAAATTGACGCCAATGGTCGCTGAATTGACCCACGACCCGACGCTTGACGCACTGCTGCCGCCTTCGTTGCGGGTCACGCCGTAATTGCCCACCAAATCCAGGGTGGGTTTTTCAGCGGCGCGGGCGCGGGCCGTTTCGAGCACCGCCACGTCTTGCGCCACTTGCGCCAAGAGCACGCTGGGGTGGCCGTCGTGGGCGCGTTGCACCCAGGTGTTCACGTCCAGTGGCTTCACAGCGGGCAAAACCAGCGGCAAAGCCACGGCTTTGGGTTTGGTCGCCAGTTTGCCAACCACTTGGTCCAGGGTGAGGCCCTTCACCAGCAAGTCGTTTTCAGCGGCAATTTGCTGCGCAATCACCAAATCGAACCGGGCCTGGGCTTCGCGGGTGTCTGTGATGGTGGAGGTTCCGACTTCAAAATTGCGTTTGGCGGACGCCAGTTGTTCGGCCACCGCCGCCTTTTGCGCCAAGACGAAGGTCAAACTGTCTTGCGAGGCCAGCACATCAAAATAAGCCTGGGCCACGCGAACCACCAGGTCTTGCTCGACCAGTTCCATCTGGGCTTGGGCTTGGTCGATTGACTTTTTGCCGAGGTCGTAAACCACCTGGTTCACTGGGCCGTACAGCGATTGCGAGGCGCTGACAGCGGCACTCAGGGCACCAAAGCCCCGGTCAGACTTGGGGCCAACGTCTGGCCCGACCAGCAGGTAGGACGTGTTGACCGAGCCTGTCAAATTGACTTTGGGCAGCAAACCGGCCTGCGCACCTTCGGCGCGGTACTGATTGGCGTCCAACTGGGCTTTGGCGCTTTGCAAGGCGGCATCAAAGCCACGGGCTGATTCAAACAAGTCCAGCAGGCTTTGGGCCTGCGCCGTGCCGCTCAAGGCAGCGCCCATGCCAATGCCTAACGCCACCAGGGTGGACAGCCGGGTGGGCGCAAAAGAGAAAGGTCTGCTCGATTTGGTCATGGGATGGAGGTGTCGCAGGTTGAATGTCGAAATGCGGGGCGTTGGGTGGGGCTGAGCTGATTTAACCGGGTTTTCAAAAGCATCAATACCGGGGCAGGGTGTTGTCAACTTCGTCTGACCAAGCCTCGATACCGCCTGCAATGTTGACCACCTGGTCGAAGTTTTGGGCCGCCAAGAAGCGCGCCACCTGGTTGCTGCGAATGCCATGGTGGCAAAGGCAGGCGACGGGGGTGTTGGGGTTCAGCTCGGCCAGGCGCGAAGGGATTTCATTCATGGGAATGGCTATCAGTACAAACCCATCGGGCTTGACGCTGGCCGCGCGCAGTTCAGCGGGCTCGCGCACGTCCAGCACCACGGGCAGGCTGGCGGCAGAGTCTGACGCGGCGGCTTGGCAAGATTTCAGCCAAGCGGGCAATTGGCCGGGGCGAATTTGGTCGATCATCGGGATTTTGAGTTGGCTTGGAGCTCTTCGCAGCCCCTGGCCTTAAAACTTGAAACTGCTGGGCTGCGGAAAGTTGACGAGGCGGGTGGCCACGGTGTCCCACGGTTGCTCTGTGCGGTATTCCACGTCGCTGATGCGGGTGACAAAGGTCGCGCGCATCATGGGCTCGTCACCCACAATGGCGGCCAGCCGCCCACCAATTTTGAGCGCGGCAAGCAAGGCGCGAGGCACTTCAGCCACCGAACCGCTGAGCAAAATCACGTCAAACGGGGCTTCACTGGGGACGGCTTTGGCCGCATCGGCGTGACGCACTTCGGCATTGTGAATTCCGGCCTTTTTCAGGTTGGTACGCGCCATGTCGGCAAGCTTGGCGTCAATCTCTAACGTGATGACTTGCTGCGCCCGGTGCGCCAGCAGTGCCGCCATGTAGCCCGAGCCAGCGCCCACTTCCAGCACTTTTTCGTGCTTTTGCACCGCCAGGTCTTGCAGCAGGCGGGCCTCAACCCGGGGGGCCAGCATGACCTGGCCTGCTTGCACGGCCGCCTGCGCGGGAGAGGTCAACGGCACTTCCATATCGACAAAGGCCATGGCTTTGTAGGCGGTGGGCACAAAATCTTCGCGCTTGATGACAGCCAGCAAATGCAGCACAGCCGCGTCCAGCACGTCCCAGGGGCGAATTTGCTGCTCAATCATGTTGAAGCGGGCGGCTTCCATATTCATCGGGTTCATCTCTTGGACTCCAGGGGGCGGTTTTCAGTCTTTGCTCGGTTGGCCGCGATTTTACTAGGGCGACGCCACGGCTGGCTTGCCGCCCACCACACGTTTGATCCAGTTGGCCAGGTCGTCCATGTAGCAATACACCACGGGCACCACCACCAGGGTCAGGAGCGATGAGGTAATGACCCCGCCAATCACCGCCTGGCCCATGGGCGCGCGCTGTTCGGAGCCTTCGCTCAGGGCAAAAGCCAGCGGCACCATGCCGAAGATCATGGCCAGGGTGGTCATCAAAATCGGGCGCAGACGCACTTTGGCGGCCATCAGCAAGGCCTCGCTGCGGGGCATGCCGGCGATGCGGCGGCCGTCCGCGTCGATTTGATCTTCACGCAGCCGGATCGCAAAGTCCACCAGCAAAATCGCGTTTTTGGTGACCAAGCCCATCAGCATGACGATGCCGATCACCGAAAACATGGACAGCGTGGAGCGGAACATCAACAGTGCCAACACCACACCAATCAGCGTCAAGGGCAGGGCGGTCATCAAGGCCAGCGGCTGCAAAAAGCTTTTGAACTGGCTTGCCAAAATCATGTAAATGAACACCACCGCCAGCACCAGGGCTGACAAGGCGTAGCCAAACGACTCTTGCATGTTTTTGGTGCTTCCGCCAAATTGGTAGCTGTAGCCGGGTGGCCAAGCGATGGCGTCCAAAGCGCTTCGAATATCGGTCGAGACCTCACCCGCCGAGCGCAGGTAGTTGTTGGCACTGATGGCCACTTCTCGCGTCAGGTCGCGCCGGTTGATCTGGTTCGGCCCTGTTGATTCGCGCACGCTGGCCACCTGGTTCAGCCGCACCACGCGGGCCGAGCCATCGGCGTTGGTGCCCACTATGAAAGGCAGGCGCTCCAGGTCTTGCGGTGTGTTGCGGGCGTCGGGGCTCAGGCGCACCTTCACGTCGTAGGTTTGGTCATCGGGCGCGCGCCAGTTGCCCACGGTCACCCCTGCCACCAGGGTGCGCAGTGGGCCTGCAATTTGGGCCACGCCCAGGCCCAGGTCAGACGCTGCGTCGCGGCGGATATCGATCTCGATGGTGGGTTTGTTCGGTTTGACGCTAGAGTCCAAATCCACCAGGCCGGGCAGCTTTTCGATGCGTTGGCGCACGTCTTTGCTCAAGCGCTCCAGCTCGTTCAAATCAGGCCCTTTGAGCGAAAACTCAATGCCTTTGTTGCCACCCACCGCGCCTAACACGCCAATGTGGGTGACCGTGATGCCCGGCACCTGGCGCAAGCGCTCGCGCAGTATGTTGGACAGGCCATCCACGCTGACCTTACGGTCCTTGCGGTCGACCAGTCGCACGTAGGTCGATGCGTAAATTTTGCCCTGTGCGTTGCCGGTGTTGATGGTGGTCAGGGTGTAACGAACTTCAGGAAATTCGCGCACGATGGCTTCAACCTGCTTAGCCTTGGCTTCGGTCGCTTCGAGCGACGAACCCACGGGCGCGTAGTAGTTGACTGTGGTTTCTGAAAAGTCGGCCTTGGGCACAAACTCGGTGCCCAACAGCGGCACCATGAAAATCGCCCCAACAAAAGTGCTGAAGGCCAGCAGCAAGGTCACTACCTTGTGTTTCAGGCTCCATTTCAAAATGGTCTGGTAGCCGTCGGCCAGCGCTTCGGTGCCACGGTCAAACAAGCCGGTCACGCGGCCAATGGTTTTGTCGTAAAACGTAACGGGCTTGCCGCGTTTGCCATGAGCGTCAATGGCGGGGTCATGCCAGATGCTGGACATCATGGGATCCAGCGTGAAGCTGACAAACATTGAGATCAAAACCGCCGCCACGATGGTGATGCCGAACTCGTGAAAAAACTTGCCCACAATGCCGCTCATGAACCCAATTGGCAAAAACACCGCCACGATGGACAGTGTGGTGGCCAGCACCGCCAGGCCAATTTCTTCGGTGCCATCCAGCGCCGCCTGGTGCGGGGTTTTGCCCATTTGAATGTGCCGCACAATGTTTTCGCGCACCACAATGGCATCGTCAATCAGCAGGCCCACGCACAGGCTCAAAGCCATGAGCGTGATGTTGTTGATGGTGAAGCCAAAGATGTACATGAACAAGAAGGTGCCAATCAGTGCGATGGGCAGCGTCAAGCCTGTGATGATGGTCGAGCGCCAAGAGTTGAGGAACAAAAATACGATCAAAATCGTTAAAAGTGCGCCTTCAATCAGGGTGCGGCGCACGTTGTCGACCGACACCTTGATGGGTCGGGCCGTGTCGGTGATGATCTCCAGCCGAATGCCAGGTGGCAGCTGGGGCGTGATGTCGGCCACCACTTTTTTCAAGCCGTCGACCACTTCAATGGTGTTTTCGTCTTGCGACTTCTGCACTGTCATCAATAGCGTGCGCTGGCCGTTGTAAAGCGCCAGATTTTCGGTCTCTTGCCCAGTGTCGCTGATGCGTGCCAGCTGCCCCAGCGTCACGGCCGCGCCGCTTTTGCGCGCCACAATAATTTTGCCAAAGTCTTCTGGGCGCACCATGCGCGCATCGATCTGCACCACGCGGTCTTGCGCCAGGGAACGAACCGCGCCAATGGGCAGGCTCTGGTTTTCGTTGCGAACGGCGGTGGCAATTTGGTCGGCGGTGATGCCGTAGGCTTCCATGGCTTGAGGATTCAGGTACAAATTGACCTCGCGTTTGGAGCCGCCCACCAAGTTGACAGCGCCAACGCCGCGCACGTTTTGTAGCCGCTTTTTCAGCACTTGGTCAGAATAATTGGTCAGTTCCACATCGCTTGGGGCTTTGCCCAATTTGGCGTCTGGAACGACCGCCATGGACCAGATTGCGGCGCTGGAAGGGTCAAAACGCGAGACTTTGGGTTCTTTCACCTCGGTGCGAAATTCAGATCGAATGGCGGCAACTTTCTCGCGCACGTCGTCAGCGGCTTTGCGGCCATTGACTTCGAGATTGAACTCAATGATGACGACCGACTGGCTTTCGTAACTGCGCGAGGTCAGGGCGCTGATGCCCGCCACGGAGTTCACTGCCTCTTCCATCCGCTTGGTGACTTCGCTTTCGACAATTTCAGGCGATGCGCCGGGGTATTCGGTCACCACCACCACGACCGGAAAGTCAATATTGGGGAACTGGTCGACCTTCAGGCGCTGGTAGCTAAAAACGCCCAGCACCACGATGGCCAGCATGGCCATGGTGGCGAACACCGGGTTTTGAATGCTGACACGGGTGAACCACATGCTATTTGACCTCTTTCGGAGCCCGCACGCCGGTGCCTTCAGGAATCAAACCGACATTGGCGCTAAGCACCACATTGCCATCGCTCAGGCCCTTCACTGCCACCATCATTTGCCCATTGGCTTCGCCGCGAATGCCCGTTTCGATCGTTTTGTGGACCACCAGCCCTTTTTCAAGCACTTGCACATAAGGCGCGGGCTTGTTGGTGCGAACGCTGGTCAACGGTACCGCCAAAACTTGCACTTTGGATGTGCCAAGCGTGCCTTGCGCAAACAAGCCTTGGCGCAAATCAGGGTGGCTCGCAATTGACAGGTAAACCAGCACGCTGCGGTTGCCCGCCGTGGTGCTGGGGTTGATGCGCGCCACCGTCGCTTCAACCGGCTGGGCCAGGCCTTCAATCGTGAGCTGCGCAACTTGCCCGACTTTGACGCTGGCTGCATCGGCGGCAGACAGGCTGGCCTCCAGCTCCATGCGCTTCAAATCGACGATTTCAAGCACTCTGGCGTCGATGCCCACGCGCTCGCCCGGTTGCACCAAACGCTGCGACACCCAGCCGCTGATCGGTGCGCGCAAAACCGTGTCGTCCATGGCCTTGCGGGTCACGTCCACCGCCGCCTGGGCTGAGGCAAAGCTGGCTTTGGCACCGGCCAAAGTGGCGGCTGACGTGTCCAACGCGGTCGTTGAAATGAAGCCCTTGTCCACCAGAGCTTTGTTGTTGTCAAACTGACGCTGGGCAATGTCGATTTGCGCTTTGGCAGCGTCTGCCGTGCGCTGCGACTGGTTCAGCCGTGCGGTGTATTCAATCGGGTCAACCCGGGCGATGACTTGGCCCGCTTTGACCGAGTCGCCCTCGCGCACGGTCAGTCCTTGCAATTCGCCTGCGGCACGCGCTTTGATGAAGGCCGAGTTCAGCGCCTTGAGCGAACCTGAAATCGGCAAGCCCTGGGCCAGTTCACGCAGGGTGGCAGGGGCCATGTCGCTGGCGGCCAGCTCGACCACGGGTTGCGTTTTGGGCGCGGCGGCAGCAGCGGCGATGGCTTTTTGCTGCTCGCTTCGGGTTTTCAGGGCGTTGGCCACAGCGGCACCAAGGACTAAGGCAACCAAGGCCACAATGGCCCATTTCATCCAGCGTTTCATGATCGGGGGTGTCCTTTGAGGGCGGTTGGGTGAGATGCAAAATTTGAATTGGGGGCGGCGCTGGTCGCTACTTTGGCAACAATGGCAGTGCTTGCAGCACTTGCAGCGCGTGCCTGATGGGTTTGGGGGCTGGGTGGCCGCACGGTCAGCCCTTGCAACAGAGTTTCAACCTGAGCGGCCAAAAAATCTGCGGGAACGAAATCGGTGGGGTTGGGCATCTTGCTGCCAAACGAATGCTTCCACATGACCAAAAACAGCATTGGCGACAGCACCAGGTAGGCGCTGTACTTCATGTCGATCGGACCAAATTCCCCGCTGTCAACGCCACGCTGCAAAATGCGCCGAATCATGGCGTTGCCGGGTTCAATCACTTCGCGCTGGTAAAAACTCACCAAATCAGGGAAGTTATAGCCTTCAGTCATCATGATTTTGCTGATGCCCGACGCTTGGGTAGACCCCACGCGCGTCCACCATTCGGACACGCACTGGCGCAGCATGTCGGCGGTGCTGCCTTCATAGGCTTCGAGTGCGGCGTGCCATTCGGGGTAGTGTTTGGAGATGTTTTCCCGCACCACCGCTTTGAACAATTCTTCTTTGCTGGCAAAGTACAAAAACAAAGTGCCCTTGGACACCCCCGCCCGCTGCGCAACCTCTTCTGCCCGGGTGGCGGTGAAGCCTTTTTCAACAAAAAGCGCGAGCGCCGCCTCCAGTAATTCCCCAGGCCGCGCGTCCTTGCGCCGCGCACGTTTGGCGCTGTTGAAGGTGTTTGCGATGAGGCAGGGCAAGGGAGTTGTCGAGTTAATGACCAATTGGTTATTAGTGTAACTCGAAGTGTTTGGTTGGCTTTGGGCCCAAATGCTATTAAATATATAGCAATGTACGTATATTCTACGAGAGCTAGGTGCCATTTTATTCATATTTTGGCCAAATTGATGCTTTTTGGTATTTAAATACCCAAATTGGGTATTTGGAAGCCTCAAACTGCTCAATTTGACGAAAACTCCATTCAAAGCCCCTTCAATCGGCTGAAATTCATTAACTTCAGAAAGTAGTTGGCAAGCAGGGCATTGAAAACAAGGTTTTGCAATGGCGATTAAGCTCGGCGGGCTCTCGTTAAATGTTCAGCAAAGGTCCACCAGGCATTCACCAAGCGTTCACGCTGCTTTTAAATTGGGGTTATCACCATGCGTTCTTTCCTCACCCTGCTCGCCATGGCACTTTGCTGCGCATCAGTCAGCGCCCAGACGCTCAAAATTCTGACGGCGGGCGCGTTCAAACAAGTTGCGGCAGAGTTCGTGCCCGCTTTTGAAAATGAAAATGGCGTCAAGATCGATTTGCAAAACGCCACGGCGGGCGCGCTGATCAAGCGAATCTCGGAAGGAGAGGCGTTTGACCTGGTGTTCCTCACCCCCGCAGGTTTGAACGAGATGGCGCGCGCGGGCAAGGTCGATGCCAGCAGCGTCAAGCCAGTGGCCAAGGTGGCCATCGGCGTGGCGGTTAAAGCAGGGGCGCCCAAGCCGTCGATGGCGACGATCGAAGAATTCAAACAGGCGGTTTTGCAAGCCAGCAAGGT
>JANPCR010000280.1:0-14118 GCA_031431035.1 Rhodoferax sp. | reverse complement strand
CGGTCATGCAGGCCCAAAGCGCGCGCGGCGTTCCGGGTAACGCCTGCCAGCGCTTCTTCTGGCGTCAAGCGGAACAGGGTGCAAGCCATGTTGAGCATCAACAAAAGCGAGGTGCAGGGCGAACTGCCGGGGTTGCAGTCGGTTGAGACGGCCATGGGCACTTTGCATTGGCGCAGCAAATCGATTGGCGGCAGTTTGGTTTCGCGTAAAAAGTAGAAAGCGCCCGGCAACAAAACGGCCACTGAACCGGCTTGCGCCATGGCCGCCGCACCGGCTTGGGACAGCCATTCCAAATGATCGCAGCTCAATGCCTTGTACCTCGCAGCCAATTGAGCGCCCCCACTGTCGCCCAACTGCTCCGCATGCAGCTTGACCGGCAGGCCCAATCCATGCGCCGCTTGAAACACCCGTTCGGTCTGCGCAGGGCTGAAGGCAATTTTTTCACAGAAAGCGTCTACCGCATCCACCAGGCCTTCTGCATGCAGGCTGGGCAGCATGCGCAAAACTTCATCGACGTAGGCGTCATTGCGCCCGGCAAACTCGGGCGGCGTGGCGTGAGCTCCCAGGAAAGTGGTGCGCACGGTGACCAGGTTATCGCGGCCAAGGGCGCGCGCCACACGCAAGGTCTTGCGTTCGTGCTCCAGCGCCAGACCGTAGCCGGATTTGATTTCAAGTGTGGTGACCCCTTCCGCCATCAATTGCTTCAGACGTACCGCGCTCTGCTCCTTCAGCTCATGTTCCAACGCTGCCCGTGTGGCCTTGACGGTTGACACAATACCCCCGCCAGACCGCGCGATCTCTTCGTAACTCGCGCCCATCAGACGCTGCTCAAACTCACTGGCGCGGTCGCCGCCGTAGACCAGATGGGTGTGGCAATCGATGAGGCCGGGGGTGATCAGTGCCCCGCCCGTGTCGTGGCTTGCCGCGCTGCGCGCCGCCAGCGCTGAGGGCAACGCGTGGCGCGGGCCGACCCACGCTAGCAGATCGCCTTCCACCACCAACGCTGCGTCGTCGATCAAGCCGTAGGGCTGCGGCGCATCAGCCTGCATCGTGGCAAGCCGGCAGTTGGTCCAAATTTGCAGGCTCATGGCCTTGAGCCCTCCCATGTTTCGTCACCTATTTCGATCAACAAAGCCGAAGTCGAGCTTATTTGCATTTGGCCTGCCGCAGCCACAGGCCGCCAAGCCAGGTTGGCCGACTCAAGTTCAATCATCTCGCCTTCGAACTTCACGGTGGCATTTGATTCAATTGCATACAAGGCCACCCATGACAAACCGCCCATCTGTCGATTGACCGGTTTTGAAATCCGCAGCATCTGCGCGTTGGCTCTGGTTTGCCGCGTCATCAAGTTGAAATCCTGGGTTGGACCGTCAATCAACTCGCAATCTGTTATGGCAGCCCCCTCAAAACAGAAGGGGTCACTGGCAGATGTCAAGGCGCGGCGTCGGCCGTTCGACGTCAAGCACACACCCGCACCCGACAAAACCGCAAACCAGCGCTGCACACCTTCAAAACGCGAGAACGGCCCGCTTTGCGCCACTTCGGCCACCGACATGCGCCACACCCAATTGGCAGCGTCCGGCCAGGCCGCCAGTTCACGGGTGATGCCGCCGCCATTCTTCCAGGGCGTGGGTGCGACCTGGTCCAGCCGGATGGTGTGCCAACTCATAGCTCAAACTTACCGTTGAAGCTGTAGCGCATTCCGGGATAAACCAGACGGGCCAGACTGGCAACGTTTGCACCGCTAACCGTGCAGCGAGTCATGACCAAACAGGGTTGGGTCGCTTGTACACCCAGGGCGACAGCCTCTTGCTGGGTGGGCAAACAAGCCTCAATGGAATAGCTGGCCTCGGTCAACGGAGCCACTTCGATCAAGTAGTGCGTGGGGGTGGTCTGCTCAAAATCGACGCTCAAATAGTCTGGAGCCGCGGCTGGGTTCACTAGCCGGTCTTCATACTGGATGGGCACTCCGTTTTCAAAATGGACCAACACCGAATGAAACACCTTACCGCCTGTTCGCAGGCGCAGAGTCTGCGCCAATGAAGCGTTGGCCTTCAAGATTTCAAGCCGAATCACTTTGACAGAATGCCCGTGGCCGCGCCCCAGAATCTCCTCGTGAATATCCCGAAATGCCAGGGTGCTGGAAATGCGATTGAGCTGCGCCACCACGGTGCCGGAGCCCTGAATGCGAGTCACCAATCCCTCGACGACCAGTTCGCGGATGGCTCGGTTCACTGTCATGCGGCTGATGCCAAACTGGAGTTGCAAGGCGGACTCACTGGGCACTGCATCGCCAGAGCGCCAGGCCCCACTGGAAATTTGCGCTTTCACAAAAGCCTTGACCTGCTGGTACGCAGGAAGCGCTGGTATCGACATGAAAGAAACTGCCTGAAAGGTTCGTTTGAAATGGCTTTTGCCTATGCTAATCGATTTGGCCGAAGTTGTATAGACAACAGGCGCTATGCAGTCAGAAATACAGCTCATTGAAATAGGGTTTATACCAATGCAACATAGTTGTATAGACAACTATGATTTCAGAAAAATGAGGCAAAACCCAATCCGAAAACCATCTAATTCCAAAGTCCTCACCCGAGCACCGCACACCATGCCAGACATCTCCACTTCACCGGCATTGCCCGCCCAGTCCCACCAAGCCCGCCCCGTTCGTGCGCCCACCGGCAGCACCCTGACCTGCGCCAACTGGCAGATTGAGGCCGCTTACCGAATGATTCAGAACAACCTGGATCCTGAGGTCGCTGAAAACCCCGACGAGTTGGTGGTTTATGGTGGTATTGGCAAAGCAGCGCGCAACTGGGCTTGTTTTAATACCATTTTGGACAGCTTGAAAAAGCTAAAGGCAAATGAAACGCTGTTGGTGCAATCTGGCAAGCCGGTCGGCGTTTTCCGTACCCACACCGAAGCCCCCCGCGTGCTGATTGCCAACTCCAACCTGGTGCCCAAATGGGCAACTTGGGAGCACTTCAACCAATTGGATCGTGCCGGGCTCATGATGTACGGTCAGATGACGGCGGGCAGCTGGATTTACATTGGCTCGCAGGGCATAGTGCAAGGCACCTACGAGACCTTTGTCGAAGCGGGTCGCCAGCACTTTGGCGGCAAGCTGGCCGGGCGCTGGATTTTGACGGCCGGCCTTGGCGGCATGGGTGGCGCGCAGCCGCTGGCCGCGACCTTTGCAGGGGCCTGTTCGCTCAACATTGAATGCCAGCAAAGCAGTATCGATTTTCGCTTGCGTACCCGCTATTTGGACAAACAAGCGGCGAATCTCGACGAAGCACTTCAACTGATCGCGCACCATACAGCGCGCAATGAAGCGGTCTCCATCGGTTTGTGCGCTAACGCAGCAGAGGTGCTGCCGGAGTTGGTCAAACGTGCCCAGGCAGGCGGTATTCGCCCCGATATCGTGACCGACCAAACCTCGGCCCACGACATCATCAATGGTTACCTGCCCGCAGGCTGGAGCGTGTCGCGCTGGCATGCTGCACAGCGTGACCACACGCAGCACGCGGCGCTGACCCAGGCGGCGGGGGAGTCTTGTGCCAAACACGTGCAGGCCATGCTGGACTTCCATGCCATGGGCATTCCGACGGTGGACTACGGCAACAACCTGCGCCAGGTGGCCAAGGACTTCGGCGTGGCCAATGCGTTTGATTACCCCGGCTTTGTGCCGGCCTACGTTCGCCCGCTGTTTTGCCGTGGCGTGGGGCCATTCCGCTGGGTTGCGTTGAGTGGCGACCCAGAAGACATCCGCAAGACCGATGCCAAGATGAAGGAACTCTTCCCCCACAATGCCGGTATGCACCGCTGGCTGAACATGGCCGAAGAGCGCATTGCCTTTCAGGGTCTGCCCGCCCGCATTTGCTGGATCGGGCTGGGCGAGCGGCATCTGGCGGGGCTGGCCTTCAATGAAATGGTTCGAACTGGCGAGCTCAAAGCCCCCATCGTGATTGGCCGCGACCATCTAGACAGCGGCTCGGTAGCGTCCCCCAACCGCGAGACAGAAGCCATGATGGACGGCAGCGATGCGGTGAGCGACTGGCCCCTGCTGAACGCCCTGCTCAATACCGCCAGCGGCGCCACCTGGGTCAGCCTGCACCATGGCGGCGGGGTGGGCATGGGGTATTCGCAACACGCTGGCGTCGTCATCGTGGCCGACGGCACGCCGGATGCCGCGCAACGCCTTGAGCGTGTGTTGTTCAACGACCCGGCCACCGGTGTCATGCGCCATGCCGATGCAGGTTATGACATCGCCAAGACGAGCGCGCACGACAACCACCTCACCTTGCCCATGTTGGCCCAATAGCATGCTGACAGAATTATGTGTTGAGCCAGGGCAGTTGACCCTGACGCATCTGGCATCCGTCCACGCAGGCGGGATCCGTTTGGCGTTTCCTGCTGCAAGCGCAGACGCCATCCGCGCCAGCCAGCGGGTCGTGCAGGCGGCAGCAGACGGTGACGCGCCGGTCTATGGCGTGAACACCGGCTTTGGCAAGCTGGCCAACCAGCGCATCAGCAAAGCCCAACTAGAGACTTTGCAGCTCAACCTGATTCGATCACACAGCGTGGGGGTGGGCGCGCCGCTTGCGCCCCCTGTTGTTCGGCTCATGTTGGCGCTCAAAGCCGCCAGTTTGGCACGGGGTCATTCGGGTGTTAGAGAGGTGGTCATTGACACCCTATTGGCGGTCCACAACGCGGGCCTCGTGCCCTATATTCCCTCACAGGGATCCGTGGGCGCATCAGGCGATTTGGCGCCTTTGGCCCATATGACGCTGGCCTTGATCGGCGAGGGCGAAATGCTGCAAGACGGTGAACGCATCCCCGCTTCCGAGGCCTTGCGACAGGCGGGCATAAGCCCCTTGGTGCTGGGCGCTAAAGAGGGGTTGGCGCTGATCAATGGCACCCAGACTTCGACAGCACTGGCGCTACACGCCCTTCTTGAGTTTGAACCGGTGCTGGAAGCGGCCTTGGTGATTGGCGCACTCACGGTCGATGCCGCCCGGGGAAGCGACGGTCCGTTTGACCCGCGCATTCACGCCTTGCGCGGTCAACCTGGTCAAATTGACGTAGCCCAGTATTACCGGGCCTTGCTCTTGGGCAGCGAAATCCGTAACTCGCACCGCGACGGCGATGACCGCGTCCAAGACCCTTACAGCCTGCGCTGCCAGCCGCAAGTGGTGGGGGCCTGCCTGGACCAGTTGCGCCATGCCGCGATGGTGCTGTTGCGCGAGGCCAACGCCGTCACCGACAACCCACTGGTTTTTGCAGACGACGGAATGATGATCTCCGGCGGTAATTTTCACGCAGAACCGGTGGCATTGGCCGCTGACGGCATGGCGCTGGCGATTGCCGAAGTCGGTGCCATTGCCGAACGTCGCATTGCCATGCTAATCGACAGCAGTGTGTCGCGCCTGCCGCCGTTTTTGACAGCCGACGCGGGCCTCAACAGTGGCTTCATGATCGCCCATGTCACAGCCGCAGCCTTGGCGTCCGAGAATAAATCTTTGGCGCACCCGGCCAGTGTGGACAGCCTACCGACCAGCGCTAACCAGGAAGACCATGTGTCCATGGCCACTTTTGCCGCGCGGCGCTTGCAAGCAATGATCAGCAACACGGCTCACATTTTGGGCATTGAGTTGCTGGCCGCAGCACAAGGCATCGAGTTTTTGCGGCCCCTCAAAAGCTCGGCTGCGCTGGAGCAACTGCACGCATTGTTGCGCAGCCAGGTTCCCGCCATGGCACAAGACCGCTACCTCGCGCCCGACATCGACCATGCCAGCCACTTAGTGCGAGATGGCTCACTGGCGCGCATCTTGCGTACTCTGCCATCACTACCCACACTCTGGAATCCGGCCTGAACCAGACGGACTTTTTCCGTCAATTCCATTCATCCATTCATCCTGTTTGCCAACTTTGCCACCTTAACCATTGAAAGAGGAACGCCATGAAAAAGACCCTGATCACACTCGCTGCCGCGGCCCTGCTGTCTGGCGCTGCGCTCGCCCAGGAAACCAAGGTGGTGATTGCGATATCCGGCTGGACCGGTTTTGCCCCGCTGACGCTCGCCAAGGAAGGCGGCATCTACAAAAAACATGGCCTGGACGTGACCATCAAGAAAGTACCGCAAAAAGACCGCCATCTCGTACTCGCCTCGGGTGACGCGCAGTGCGCCGCCACCACAGTTGAGACCTGGATTGGCTGGAACGCTGCGGGCGTGGCCACCACGCAGATTTTTCAGCTCGACAAGAGTTATGGCGCGGATGGCATGGTGGTCAAGCCCGGTATCGCCAAAATCAGCGACCTCAAAGGCAAAACCGTGGCGGCGGACGCGCCTGGCACCGCAACCTATTTCACGCTGGCCTGGATGCTGAAGAAAAACGGCTTGTCGATCAAAGACGTGAAGGTCGTCAACCTGTCGCCTCAAGCCGCTGCCAATGCAATGATCGCGGGCACTGATGGTGTGGATGCCGCCATGACTTACGAGCCTTACTTAAGCGCTGTACGCGCCAAACCAGAGGCAGGCAAAATCATTGCCACCACCCTGGACTACCCCATGGTCATGGACACGTTTGGCTGCACCCCGAAGTTCTTGGCTGAAAACCCGAAGGCCGCCCAGGCCCTGACCAATGCCTATTTTGATGCGTTGGAGATGATCAAGGCTGACCCCGCCAAGAGTTACGAAATCATGGGGGCCGACGTCAAGCAGCCAGGCGAAGCCTTTGCCAAAAGCGCGGCCTTTCTGCGCTGGCAAGACCGTGCTGCTAACCTGAAATTCTTCGCTGGCGAGCACGCGCAGTTCAGCAAGGAAGCGGCTGATTTGTTGCTCGAAATTGGCATTCTCAAGGCACTGCCCGACATGTCGAAACTGGCCGACACGCGTTTTCTGAAATAAGTCTTCAAAGCACGCTCTGGTCGGCCCTGCACCATGACCCCTCTCAAACCCGTTGATCCGACCACGCGCGTGCTGTTGGGCATTTCGTTCTTTGTACTGTTCACTGCCGTTTGGGCAGGCGTCACGCTGGGGGGTCTGGTGTCCAAGACCTTCCTGGCCGACCCGCTGACCATGCTCAAGTCTGGCTGGGTTTTGCTCACTCAAATGGGTTTCGGCTGGGACATTGGCTGGACAGTGTGGCGTGTCGTCGGCGGGTTTTTGATTGCTGCCGCAATCGCTCTGCCGCTGGGTGTGTTGATGGGAGCGTACAAACCGATAGAGGCATTTTTCGAGCCTTTTGTGTCGTTTGCACGCTACCTGCCCGCAAGCGCCTTCATTCCGCTGCTGATTTTGTGGGCCGGCATTGGAGAGGCGCAAAAACTCTCGGTGATCTTCATCGGCAGTTTTTTCCAGTTAGTGCTGATGATTGCAGTGGCAGTCGGCAACACCCGGCGCGATCTGGTGGAGGCCGCCTACACCTTGGGCTGCAGCGATGCGGGCATTGTCAAACGCGTGTTGATTCGTGGCGCAGCCCCCGAGATTTGCGAAATTCTGCGCATGGTATTGGGCTGGGCTTGGACCTACGTGATTGTGGCCGAGCTGATTGGCGCTTCCAGCGGCATTGGGCACATGATCACTGACAGCCAAGCGCTGTTGGCCACGGACCAGATCATCTTTGGCATCATCGTCATCGGCTTGATCGGACTGGTCAGCGACTTGGGTTTCAAGTGGCTCAACCGTACGCTATTCCCTTGGGCGCAGTTGGGGCGCTGAAGCCAAAGCGCCAACTGCTTTATGACTCACTTTTTAACCCTGGAAGGCGTTTCGCGCAGTTTCGCGTCCACCACCGGCGGCGCGCCGACTCTGGCGTTGCAAGCTACCAGCATGAACGTCGCAGAGAACGACTTCATCACCATTCTTGGGCCCTCTGGCTGCGGCAAAAGTACCTTGCTGCGCATCGTGGCCGGGTTGGATCAGCAGACGTCGGGCGAGGTCTTGCTGGAAGGAAAACGCATCAACGGCCCAGGCTCGGACCGGGGCATGGTGTTCCAAAGCTACACCCTGTTCCCCTGGCTCAGCGTGCGCGACAACGTCTGTTTCGGTCTGAACGAGCGCGGCATGGCACGCCAGGAGCAGCTTGACGTGGCGCAGGGTTTCATCCAAAAAGTGGGCCTAAACGGTTTTGAGAACCACTACCCCAAGCAACTCTCGGGTGGCATGCAACAGCGCACGGCTATTGCGCGCGCCCTGGCCAACGGGCCGCGCATGCTGCTGATGGACGAGCCCTTTGGCGCGCTAGACCACCAAACCCGCGAGCAGATGCAGGAATTGCTGCTGGGCATTTGGGAAGGCGAGCGCAAAACCGTCATGTTTGTCACGCACGACATTGATGAAGCCGTGTTTATGGGCAGCCGCGTCGTGGTGATGAGTGCGCGGCCCGGGCGCATCAAGTTGGACCGCACGGTAACCCTTGAGCATCCGCGCAGTTACGCCGTGAAGACCACGCCTGTGTTCATGCAACTCAAGGCCGAATTGACCGAGCAGGTGCGCACCGAAGTACTCGCTGCTCAGATGGCCATGCCCTGAGATTCGGGGCAAACCGTTCAAATAGAGGCCGATACCGGGCAAACGGTCAATCGTTCAGGGAAGACAAAAACTGTTGAAGTTCCGGCGTTGTCGGGTTGCTGAAAAGCTGGTTGGGTGGCCCCATTTCATGCACCCGGCCTTGGTGCATGAAGATGACGCGATCGCTCACCTTGCGGGCAAAACTCATCTCGTGCGTCACCATCAACAAGGTCATGCCTTCGTCTGCCAAGCTTTCGACCACGCGAAGCACTTCGCCTACCAGTTCAGGGTCCAGCGCGGATGTGATTTCATCGCACAGCAGAACGGCGGGCTCCATAGCCAGAGCTCGGGCAATGGCTACGCGCTGCTGCTGCCCGCCCGAGAGCTGATCGGGGTAGGCGTCGTACTTCTCGGCTAAGCCCACGCGCTCAAGCAGCTTGCGGGCCTGCGCCTCACCTGATTGGGGGTCACGTTGCTTGACCAATTTGGGAGCCAGCATCACGTTTTTACCGACTGTCAAATGCGGAAACAAGTTGAAGCTTTGAAAAATCATGCCGACGCGCTGGCGCAACTCGCGCATAGCCAGGGCGTTTTCATGCAAGAGGGGTTTGCCGTCCACTGTCAGCTTGCCACTTTGAAAAACTTCCAGGCCATTGATGCATCGCAGCAGCGTGCTTTTGCCCGAACCACTTTTGCCAATGATGGCGATGACTTCGCCCGAATGAACGTTCAGGTCAATGCCTTTCAGCACCTCATTGCTGCCAAAGCTTTTGCGCAGTTGACTGATCTCAACCAGGATGTCTTTGTGAATTTTTTGGTGAACGTTCTTATGATCGGCCAAGGTTCATTCTCCTCTCAAGTCGTCGCGCATAGAGCGATATCGGGAAGCACAGGGCGAAGTACATCAGCGCCAGGCAGCTGTAGACCAAAAATGGCTTGAAAGTGGCGTTAGTGATCATGGTGCCCGCCTTGGTCAGCTCAACAAAACCGATAACAGATGCCAGCGCAGTGCCCTTGATGACTTGCACCAAAAAGCCAACTGTGGGTGGGATGGCAATTTTGACCGCCTGAGGCAGCACGATGTACCGCATTTGCTCGACAAAATTGAGTGCCAAGCTTTCGCTGGCCTCCCACTGACCCTTTGGAATCGCGTTGACACAACCGCGCCAAATTTCTGTCAAGAAGGCACTGGTGTAAAGCGTCAACGCTACCGACGCCGCCACCCAAGCCGAGGTGTTGATGCCAAACAACGCAATACCGAAGTACGACAGAAAAAGCTGCATCAGCAACGGCGTTCCCTGGAACAGTTGCACGTAGCCATTCACAAACGCCGTGCCCCCCGGCACTTTGGACAGGCGCAAAACCAACAGACCCAGACCCACTAACCCACCGCCAATGAAAGCGATCAGTGACAGCGCGACCGTCCAGCGCGCGGCCAGCAGCAGGTTGCGAAAGATGTCCCAAAGGCTGAAGTCAACCATTGTCTAGCGGCCCCATAAAAATCGTGGCCCCAGCCAATTCAACAGCTTGCGCACCGCCATAGACAGCGCCAGGTAAATCAGCGTGGCGACAATGAAGGCTTCAAAAGCCCTGAAATTGCGGCTTTGAATCAGGTTGGCGGCATAGCTGAGTTCTTCGGTTGATATTTGCCCGCACACGGCCGAACCCAGCATGACAATGATGATTTGGCTGACCATGGCGGGCCAGACTTTTTTAAGCGCAGGCGGCAACACCACACGGGTGAAGGTCTGCATGCGGTTCAGCGCCAAACTCATTGCGGCTTCAATCTGCCCTTTGGGCGTGGCTTCAATGCCAGCGCGAATAATTTCGGTGGCGTAAGCACCTAGATTCACGACCATGGCGATCACCGAGGCGACTTCGGGCGACAGCTTCACGCCCGCCGCTGGCAGCCCAAAGTAAATGAAAAACAACTGAACAATGAAGGGCGTGTTGCGGATCAGTTCCACATAAGTGCCCACCAGCCACTTCAGCCACGCGGGGCCGCTAGAACGAGACCAGGCGCAGGCCACGCCCACCGCCACTCCAATGCTGGCGGAAAAAACTGTGAGCCCCAGTGTCCAGCCGATGCCTTTGAGCAGCAGCGGCCACTGGGCCAACACGGCTAGAAAGTCAAGCTCAATGCGCATGGATCAGGCATCGAAATTACTGCGACAAATCACCCGCTGGCCGACCCAGCCATTTGGTGGCCAGTTTGTCAATGTCACCCGATTTTTTGGCTTCGGCAATGATTTCATTGACCTTCAAGCGCAGCTTGTCCTCGCCTTTGCCCACACCGATGAAGTTGGGCGAGTCTTTCAGCAACAGCTTGTACTCAGTGGCCAATTGCGGATTTTTGCCCATCATGTTGCCAGCGACCGAGGCCCCGGTGGCAATCGCTTGCACCTGCCCCGCGACAAACGAGGACACCGTAGCGTTGTTGTCTTCAAAACGCTTGATGTCCGCGCCCGAAGGCGCGAGTTTGGTCAATTCCTGGTCTTCGATGGCGCCACGGGTGACGCCAATGCTCTTGCCTGCCAAGTCAGCAAAACTTTTGATACTGACGGTTTTGGCTGCAAAAACCGCTTGGAAAAACGGCGAGTACGCGGAGGTGAAGTCGATGACTTTTTCGCGATCCGGGTTTTTACCCAGGGTCGAGATCACAATGTCGGCCTTTTTAGTTTGCAGGTAAGCGATGCGATTGGCGCTGGACACTGGCACCAGCTCGACCTTGACGCCCAGTTTTTGGCCAATGTACAAGCCCATGTCGATGTCGAGGCCTTGGGGTTTGAGGTCGGTGCCAACAAAACCGTAGGGCGGAAAGTCGGTCGGCACGCCAATTTTGATTTCTTTGGCTTTCATGACATCGTCCAGTGCAGACTGGGCCTGCACCGTGCTGGTGCCAAGTAAAGCCGAGGCTGACACCAGGGCCGCCAATGTGACTGAGCCCCATGAAAAAACGCGTTTCGAGAGTGTCAAAGTAATGCTCCTAGGT
Organism: Rhodoferax sp.; assembly: GCA_031431035.1. GTDB lineage: Bacteria > Pseudomonadota > Gammaproteobacteria > Burkholderiales > Burkholderiaceae_C > JANYCG01. The sequence goes on along the minus strand of JANPCR010000280.1, from coordinate 2,614 downwards.
AAGTTGAAGTTGTGTCAAGTGATCGGTCAGGCAGTCGGCTTTTCCCCCGCGCGGGGTGTCGCCCAACGTCATGGTTTGAAGCATACAATTTCTGTGCCTCAACCGGCGCCAGCGCTTCACGCAGGTGGGCAATCGGGTCGCTGGTGGGTTGCAACTTCATACTGGTCTGCACATTGCCAATGTGCTGGTTCATGAGTTGCTCTGCCGACACCAGGTCGCCCTTTTCAAGCGCTTGCACAATCAAAACATGGTCAGCGCAAGACTGTACGGCGTCATGCGAGGACTGGTAGAGCATGGCGGTCAGGGCCGTGCGGGCCGTGAAGTCGCGCAAAGTATCCGCCAACAGGCTGTTGCCCAGGCACTCGGCCAAGCAGACATGAAAGTCGCCAAGCAAAAAGGTTCGCACCCCAATGTCATCGGCCTTGATAGCAGCTTTTTCACGTACCAAATGGTTCTTGAGTTTTTTGATGCCCGCTTTGTCAATGCCGTGCCCGCTGCAGATCAGCCCACTTTCGACCACGCGGCGAGCTTCAAATGCTTCGCGGGCTTCGTCTTGCGACGGCTCCACCAAGTACCAACCCCGGCGCGCACTGACCGTGACGATGCCGCGCGTGGAAAGTCGCGCCAACGCCTCACGCACGACCGTGCGGCTGCAGTCAAACAGCATGGCCAACTGCTGCTCACCCAAGCGCGAACCTGGGGCGAGCTTTTGGGCGATCACCGCTTCGATGATGCGATTGGTGATTTCGGTAGCGCTCGTCATGGCCCAAGCTTAAACCAACGGCGACCAATCTGGTATACAAGATTTGAGTTTCAGGCTAAGTAGTTTCCCGGTTGCTACCGGTGGGTTGTGCCAACTTGCTAAAGCCACATCGAGCTGCACAGCCTGTCAACTGCGCGATGGTGCACAGCGGGCGTCTCTGGTAGCCTCAACTTCAATTTCAAACTCGACCTCATCCACTTCGAACAGCACCCCATGGAACTCAATACCGAAATCGTGACCTCGCCACCACGCCCTGCTGCCACGGTGATGATGCTGCGCGACAGCACCGACCCCGACCGTGGGGACAAGGCTCATAATTCTGCCAACCACCTTGAGATTTTTTTGATCAAACGCCATGGCCTGTCTGACGTGCTGGGCGGGGCGTATGTGTTTCCGGGCGGCAAAGTAGACCGCAACGATGGCGAGCTGGACATGGACGCGCATCTGGACCAAGCCTTGCCAGCGCTGCACGCCACGCTGAACGAACCCGACATCGACGCGCAAACCGCAGGCGCCCTGTACGTAGCCGCGGTGCGCGAGGCCTTTGAAGAATGCGGCATTTTGTTTGCAATTGGTGCCACGGCAGACCACGCCACCCGCGCCACCACTCTGCTGCGCGAGGGCTACGCCTTTGATGAAGTGCTGGCTCAAATGCAGTTGCGCCTGCAAACCAGCAGTTTGGTGCCGTGGTCACGCTGGATCACACCGCGTGTGCCGTCGGTCATGAACAAACGTTTTGACACCCGGTTTTTTGTTTCAGCCGCGCCAAGCGACCAAGTGGCCCGCCACGACAACCACGAGGCGACCGAAAGCGTGTGGCTTAAGCCCCGCGCGGCGCTGGAACAGTACCGCGAAGGGCAAATTGAACTGGCGCCACCGCAAATCATGAGCCTGGCGCATCTGTCGCGCTTTGCCAATGTGGCTGCCGCCTTGTCACATGCCCGCAGCCGCATGCCCGCCGTGATTGAACCCGAGCCGTTTGACCAGGATGGTGGCCGCGTGATTTGCTACCCAGGCGATGAGCGCCACTCCATTCAGCAGCGCGCCATGCCCGGCCCCACGCGCCTGCGCTACGTCAACAAGCGGTTTGAACCGGTAGACGGGTTCGACGCGCTGTTTGCCTGAGCGCTTGGGTCAAGCGCCTCAAACCGTTCAGGTCTTGGCCGCCATTCCCAGCCGCTCTATCGTCGCCTTTTCAGACACAAAGCTGTCGCGGGCGAACTTGGTGTAGGCCTCTGTGCCCATGTAAATAATCGACTGGTCGTACTTTTCGAACGTCGACAAAACAGCCGGATCTTCCAGCGTTTTCTTGAAGGCATCGTGAATTCTGGCCGTGATCGCCGGGTCCATGCCTTTGGGGCCGCAGACGCCAAATGGCGAATCAGAAACTGTTTGAAAACCCAGCTCGTCCAACGTAGGAATGCTCGCCCAGCGCTTGGTGCGCTTGCTGCCATAAGTGGCCAGCAGGCGCAGCTTGCCAGCATCGACATGCGGGCCCCAGCCCGTGGCATCGCTGGCTGCCATCACATGGCCGCCCAGCACGGCTTGCATGTTGTCGGCATTGCCTTTGAAGGGCACATTGGTCAGCTTGATGCCCGCGCGCTGCGCAAATTCTTCCACCGCCAAGTGCGGGCTGGTGCCAATGCCCGTGTGGCCGTAGGTAATTTTTTCGGGGTTGGCTTTGGCAAAATCCACAAACTCTTTGATGGTCTTGAAAGGCGAACTGGCTGGCACCACCAAACCAAAAGTGTAGCCCGTGAGGCAGGCAATCCAGGTGAAGTCTTTCAGCGTGTCGAACTGCACTTTTTGCATGTGGGGAATGCGAAACACGCCCTGCGGCAACTGCGCCAG
>JANPCR010000279.1:0-14892 GCA_031431035.1 Rhodoferax sp. | reverse complement strand
CCGCGTGGGGCTCGGCGCGGTGCTCTGGCCGGGCTCATTCCAGCTGATTTGCAGCGTGTTTCTGACCAATTGGCGCGCCACGGGGGTGCCGTCGATGCCCGCCGGGATGTCCTCAATCATCACCAGCCAGGCGGTCATGGGGTGGCGGGGCAGACGAGTGCCCGGCTGGGGAATCAGGGCAATCGACGCGCCCATGTAGCCGCCTAGCGCCACGCCACGCGCCACGCGCAGAGGCAGTGGCTTGGACAGCACCGCGCGTCGCAGAATCCAACTATCGCGAGGTGCGGCTTGGTTCAACGCTTGCAGCCGAAACACCGCGTCTGTGCGGGCTGCGGCTGACAAAGGTGCCTCGTCGCCCCTGGTGCTGGGCACAATCCAGTCCACGACCAGATCGCGGGGTTTGACCTTCTGCGTGGTGGGGCTGGTCCAGCAAGTGTCGCAATCGGCGCTGATAAAGCGCTCCAGCACAGCCAAGGGCGTAGCCTGGCCGTCGCTTGAGCAAGAGGATTGCGCCCAGGCGGAGTGGGTGCCCAGCTGAGCCACAAGGAGTAGCCCGAAAGCAGCTCGCCAATTCACTTTGGCATTCATCCTGACAAAGGCACTTAAATTCACTCGAAAGCCCTTCAAAAAAAGCATGGTCAGATTCCTACAATGGGCGTATGTTCTCAGAAGTCAAACCCTCTGCCTCAACGATCGCTTCAGCGTCATCCTCATCGCCCAACGCCTTCATGCCTTCTGTCGCGCCAGATTCACCACTCTTACGCAACCTCAACCCCGAGCAGCGTGCCGCCGTGGTGCTGCCGAATGAACACGCTCTGATTTTGGCCGGTGCGGGCTCTGGCAAGACCCGCGTCTTGACCACCCGCATCGCATGGCTGTTACAAAACGGCTTGGTGTCGCCTGGCGGCATCATGGCCGTCACCTTCACTAACAAGGCCGCCAAAGAGATGATGACGCGGCTCTCTGCGATGCTGCCCGTCAACGTGCGCGGCATGTGGATTGGCACGTTTCACGGGCTGTGCAACCGGTTTTTGCGCTCGCATTACAAAATGGCGAATTTGCCGCAGGCGTTTCAAATTTTGGACACGCAAGACAGCTTGAGCGCCATCAAACGCCTGATGAAACAACATGGTGTGAACGATGAGCGCTTTCCCGCCAAGCAGACCCAGTGGTTCATTGCAGGGTGCAAAGAAGAGGGCCTGCGCCCCAACATGGTGGAGGTGCAGGGCGAAGACAGTCGAAAAAAGATCGAAATTTACCAGCTGTACGAAGACCAGTGCCAGCGCGAAGGTGTGGTTGATTTTGGCGAGTTGATGCTGCGCAGCTACGAGCTGTTGCGCGACAACGATCCCGTGCGGGAGCATTACCAACGTCGCTTTCGGCACATCTTGATTGACGAGTTTCAAGACACCAACAAGCTGCAATATGCCTGGATCAAGATGTTGAGTGGCACCGGTGCGCATGGCGTGGGCGTAGATTTGACGCCCGGTTCGGCCACCTCTGGCTTGTCGCAAAGCAGCTTCAATCCAACCGGCAGCGTGTTGGCGGTGGGCGACGACGACCAAAGCATCTACGCGTTTCGCGGCGCACGCGTGGGCAACATGGCCGACTTTGTGCGCGAATTCAAGGTGCAACACCAAATCAAACTGGAGCAAAACTACCGAAGCGGCAGCAATATTCTGGATTCCGCCAACGAGCTGATCAGCCGCAACACCAACCGCCTGGGCAAAAACCTGCGCACTGACCAAGGCCCCGGCGAGCCCGTGCGGGTGTACGAGTCCACCAGCGATTTCGCGGAGGCGCAGTGGATGGTGGATGAGATGAAGCAGCTGGTTCGCGAAGACACGCCCCAGAAAGAAATCGCGGTTTTGTACCGCTCAAACGCGCAAAGTCGGGTGATAGAGACTGCGCTTTTCAACGCCGCCTTGCCCTACAAAGTCTATGGCGGTTTGCGATTTTTTGAACGCGCCGAAATCAAGCACGCCCTGGCTTATTTGCGCATTTTGGAAAACCCCAACGACGATACCAGCTTCATGCGCATCGTCAATTTTCCGCCACGCGGCATTGGCGCACGCAGCCTAGAGCAGTTGCAGGACGTGGCACGAGCGGCGGGGTGTTCCTTGCACGATGCGGTCAGTGCCCTAAGTGGTAAAGCGGGGGCCAATATTGGCGCATTCGTCGCCAAAATTGACGTGTTGCGTGAGCAAACCGAGGCCATGACCCTGCGCGAAATTATCGAGCTGGTGTTGGATCGCAGCGGACTGCTGGAGCACTACAAAGCCGACCGTGAAGGCGAAGACCGCTTGGAAAATCTGGAAGAACTGGTGAACGCTGCTGAAAGCTTTGTGACCCAGGAAGGCTTTGGGCGAGATGCCGTGGCGCTGCCTGTAGACGAGTTGGCTGACTCACCAGTTGGCGGCAATGGGCCGGTGCTGACCCAGTCGCCCGTGTCACAGGGTTTGGACGCAACCCAGCCCTGGTCTGAAAAGCTCGATGACGCATCGATTGAGCCGCTTGCACCCGACGCGGAAACGGGCGAGACCTTGTCGCCTCTGGTGGCCTTTTTAACCCATGCTGCGCTGGAGTCGGGCGACAACCAGGCCCGCGCTGGGCAAGACGCGATTCAGCTGATGACGGTGCATTCCAGCAAGGGGCTTGAATTCGACTGCGTTTTCATCACCGGCATGGAAGAGGGCCTGTTCCCGCATGAAAACTCCATGAGCGACAAAGGCGGCCTGGAAGAAGAACGCCGCCTGATGTACGTGGCCATCACCCGCGCCCGCAAGCGCCTGTACCTGAGCCATTCGCAAACTCGCATGCTGCATGGGCAGACGCGTTACAACCTGCGAAGCCGATTTTTTGACGAACTACCCGAAGACGCGCTGAAGTGGATCACGCCTAAGCAGCCTAAATATGGCGCTGGTTTTGGCTCGGGCTCATCGTTTGGAGCTGGCTCGGTGAGCGGTTTTAATGCAGCGTCCAGGGCAGACAGCTCCTTTGGCGGTGCGGGTGCGAGCGTGCCAGTGCAAAAGAACAGCGGTATTACTTTTCGCTCGGGCGACCGCGTGTTTCACAACAAGTTTGGTGAAGGCACGGTGCAAATGCTTGAAGGGGCGGGCGATGACGCGCGGGCCCAGGTGAATTTTCCGCGCCATGGCGTGAAGTGGCTGGCCTTGAGCATTGCCAAGCTCACGCCAGTACCCTGAAATGCCCTTGTTGTGACAAAGTTGACAATCAAGACATCAGTTGGAGGCAGAGCAACAAATTTGCAGCAACTTTTGGGTCGTTTTGCGAGTCAGTGGCACGGCACCGTTGAAGAAACAGTGTGAAAGCAGTTCACAAGCATGGGGTTCACTAATTTTTTGAAGGAGTTTTCATGTTCAATTTATTCAAGCCTGGTTTTCTGGCCAAACAATCGCTGATCGTCGCAGCGACCTTAGCGCTGGTTGCTGTTGCGTGTTTGCCTGCGGTCTCTGTGGCCGCAGACACCCCCACTGGCCCGCCAATGAGTGAGCGTCTGGCCAATGCCCGCAAAGCCATTGACGCCAAAGAGTGGAGCAAAGCCATGTTCGAGCTGAACCAGGCGGTGCGTGAAGAGCCGCGCAACGCGGACGTGCACAACCTGCTGGGCTACACCTACCGCAAACGCGCAACGCCTGATTTGGCAAAGGCTTTTGAGCACTACAAAACGGCGCTGAAGCTCAACCCAAAGCACTTGGGCGCGCACGAGTACATTGGCGAGGCCTATTTGATGGACAAAAAGCCGGAAGAAGCTGAAAAGCACCTCGCGCAACTTGAGGTTTTGTGTGGCAACAAGACCTGCGAAGAGTATGCCGATTTGGCGAAATCGCTCGCGTCGTACAAAACCAAAAATTGAAGGTGATCAGGGGGCGGCGTTGCGCTGTATTTTCTGTTGCCTAAAAATGGCTAATTGTTTGGTCATTTTTTTTGCAAACGCATTGAGGCACAAATAGTTGGCTTTTTTGCTGGTCGAATGTCTGTCTCGATGTTGGACTTGATCTCGGACTCGATCTTGAACTCAATCTCGCACCCAATCTTGCTCTACTTCCCAATCATGGTCGCCGGATGAGGCTGGGCGGCTTGACCGTCTGAGTAGCCCATTCCGTCCTTGGTGCCCCGCATGCCCGAAATCTGCCAGGCGGTGCGTTGCTGCACCAATTTCGCCAAAATCTCAAGCTCTTCGTCAGTGTGGTTCAAGGCTTTGGCGGGGGTTAAAAAGCGGCCATTCTTGGGTTCGACCTCACCCCAAAAAGACTGGTGGTAGCTGGCAGTGCTGACCGCTTTGTCGTTGCCAGCGCCCACGTCAACCGTGCCGTAACAGTTGCAAAAATAAGTGCGACCGTTTTGTGCGGGCAGCATTTCAGTGTAGACGCCAGTTCCGCGAATGCCTGCGGTCAATGTGGGCGTGACGATGCGGCGGTTTCTGCCACGACCCCAAACGCTGGCAATACCGCCAGTGAACAAACGCAGAACGCTGACCGCGTTCAAGGTTTCGCCCCGCTCAACAATCAAAGTTGAGTTTTGCCGCACCTGAAATGACGAAGTGCCCAAAACAAAAATCAGGTTCGAGGTGGGCCCGGTTTCAATCCGGTCACCGGTTTGAATCGTCTGCTGGGCGCGCAGTTGCGAGCCATTGATGCGGGCGTCCCCCTGCAGCTCAACTATATTGCTGCGCGACTGCGCTTGGGCGCTGGCAAAGCCGCCCATGGCGGTCCAGGCGGCGGCAGCGGAAATGAAGCTGCGCCGCTGAAACCAAAGCACTTCTTGTTCAGTGCGGCCTTGCAGTGTATGTTGGGTCATGGTTGGTCTCCAGTGGGGGCTTCAGGGGCCAGTTCAGCAGTGCTGTCAAAGTTCGATTCAAAGGTGAAAAAGATCGAGGTGAAAAACATGGCAGACATCAACAGCGCCGCAGGCACCATGACGGCACCGGCGGCATTGACACCGCCCGCCAAGTTGGCCACCATGGTCACCACCATGCCGATGGCCAGAAAAGCGCCCATCCAGGCCAGGCCAAACACGGCAAAGGAGCCAAAATTTCGAATGCAGGCCGTGAAGCTGAAAAACAGGCTTTTCACGGGAGACACGCCATGCCAGTGCACCAAAGCAGGCGCGTGCCAAAACAGCATGGACAAGGGGAAGTACAAAATCAAGCTCACCCACATGGCGCTTTGCACATCGGTTTGCATCAGGGTGTCCTTCGTCATGGACCCGCCCAGCAGGTAAAGCTGCGCGAACTTGCCACCATCAAACAAGCTCGAAACTCCCATCACAACCAAAAACCCAAGGGCGTAAATAGCACCCAATACCAGCATGGACTGGGTCTGCTTGGGGCCAGCTCTAAAGGCAGTGATCAATTGGGCGGGCATCGGAAATTTACCCAAAGTCGCTTCTTTGGTGGCCGCCATCAGCCCAAGTGTTGCGGCGGGGAACAGCGCCAGGGCCAACAAGCTGCCAATCAGTGGCACCATGCTCAGCACAGACATGGATGCGATGAACATGAAAAACAGCCCCGCCAGCGCGAGCGGCTGCTTGAAAAAAGTTCGAATACCAAATTTGACCCATTGGATGCCTGTGCGTGCGCTGACTGTGTTCAGTTTCATGGTGGAGTAAGAGAATGCGCCGAGAGTTCAGTTCAATGGGGGGTGCCAGCGCAGTTTGTCAAAAGCGCAGGCCATTGTGTGCGAAATTTCACGCCTGCATGGTGAAAATTAACGAGCCATCAGGCGGCCGAGGCATGCTGATGACCAGGCTGATGCCTTAGCCGTTGCCTCAGCACGCGCTCAAAGTGAGTCGGGTCATGGGCCTTGAGCATGCTGGCCTCACGTGGCAAGTGCAAGTCCCACAAACGCGATATCCAAAAGCGCAGAGCGGCCGCGCGCAGCATGGCAGGCAGCAGTTGGCGTTCTGCCGCTTGCAAGGGGCGCACAGATTCATACGCCGCCACAAACGCCGCTGTTCGGGCTGCATCAGGGTGCCCACTGTTGAGGTCGATGCACCAGTCGTTCAGGCAAACCGCCAAGTCAAACAACCAAGTGTCCACGCCAGCGAAGTAAAAGTCGAAAAACCCGGTCATCAAGGGCGCAGCATCAGCCGGGTCAGCTTGGGCAGACGTTTCGGCAGCGTCTGGAACATGCGCAGGCGCAAACATCACGTTGTCGCGAAACAAATCGGCATGCACGGGGCCGCGCGGCAAGGCGGCATAGGCTGATGATTCCGCCACATGGTTTTGGTAGGCCAATTCAGACTGCAAAAGTCCGCTTTGCGAGGCATCCAGAAACGGCAAAATGACGGGTACCGTGTCGTTCCACCAGCCCAAACCTCGCAGATTGGGCTGGGCCAGGTCAAAACTGGCAGCAGCCAGGTGCATTTTGGCAAGCCAGGCACCGACCGATGCGCAGTGCGCCTCGCTGGGTGCCAACTCGCTTTTGCCGCGCAGTTTGTTGACCACGGTGGCAGGCTTGCCGTTCACGACGTAATGCAACTGGCCTTGTCTGTCGGACGCTGGGTCAGGCACTGGAATGTCGTTTTGCGCCAAATGCTTCATCAAGCGCAGATAAAACGGCAATTGCTGGCCGGACAGGCGCTCAAACAGCGTCAGCACGTAGGCGCCCACGTCGGTGGTGACAAAGTAATTGGTGTTTTCGATGCCGCCCGAGCACCCTTCCATTGACTGGAGTTGGCCCAAATTCAAACGCTGCAACAGGGTGGCGGCTTCTTCAAAAGAGACTTGGGTGTAGACCGCCATCAAATACTAAGCCTCACACTATTTCTCACATGAATCCGCACATTTCCACCAACTGACCTTGCGCTGGCCGGGTCAAAATCCAAAAATCTTCCAGGTACGAGCGCCACTGCCAGGCTGCTGGTCGGCACCACTGATGGGGCGCACGTCATAGGCCGGCATGCCATTTTTAGGTTGCACGGTGATGCTGCGGGTTTCACCGCCAAACCGCAGTTCTTGAATTTTTGCGCCGCCGTCATCCACCGTGATGCGCTCAATCAATTGGTTGCTGGGGGATTTGCTTGGCACAGGCTGGTTTAAATTGGCCTGAAGTGCGGCAGCGCTGGGAAAAGTCTGTGCAAAAGCGCTGTTGGCTATCAAGGCTAAGGCAGCAATCAAGACGAAGGAGGGGTGGGCGATTCGCATGGCTTGATTGTAATTCGGCAAAATGCGGGCATGACTGAAATCAACACCGCCGCCCGACCCTTGCCTAAGACCCTGCTTTTGGTCGATGGATCCAGTTACTTGTACCGTGCTTTCTTTGCGGGCGGCGACAGCATGGCCATCACGCTGGCCGATGGGACAGAGCAGAAAACCGGCGCGATTCGCATCATGGTCAACATGATGCAAAGTTTGCGCAAAGAGGTGCGGGCCGACTTTGCCGCCTGTGTGTTTGACGCCAAAGGCCCTACTTTCCGGGATGCCATTTACCCGCAGTACAAGGCCCAGCGCTCCCCCATGCCGGACGATTTGCGCAGCCAGATCGAGCCAATTCATGAGATGGTGCGCCTTTTGGGTTGGCCAGTTCTAAACATATCGGGGGTTGAGGCGGATGACGTGATTGGCACCTTGGCGGTGATTGCAGCCGCCCATGGCATTGAAGTGGTGGTGTCCAGCGGCGACAAAGACCTGGCGCAACTGGTAAACCAGCACATCACCATCATCGACACCATGAACGGCAAACGCCGCGATTTGGCGGGGGTTGAGGCTGAATTTGGAGTACCCGCCCGGCTGATGGTGGACTACCAAATTTTGGTGGGCGACACGGTGGATAACGTGCCAGGCGTCGAAAAAGTGGGCCCGAAAACGGCCGCCAAGTGGTTGCAGGAATACGGATCGCTCGACGCGGTGGTGGCCAACGCGGGGAATATCAAAGGCGTGGTGGGTGAAAACCTGCGCAAGGCTCTGGGCTGGCTGCCCACGGGCCGCGCCTTGCTCACCATCAAGACCGATTGCGATTTGACAGCCGAGGTGCAAGGTTTGCCTGCCCTGGATGCGCTGGCGTTTGCGGCCCAAGACCCCGTGGCGTTGAAGGCGTTTTATGAAAAATTTGGGTTCAAGGGCTTGGCCAAAACCTTGAGCGCACAAATTGACGCGGCCGCTAACGGCAACCTGCCAGCGTCTCCCGGTTCACCTGGTGCTACTGCAGACGCGAAGGCCGCCAAAACCAGGTCGTCGCCTGGTTTGTTTGACGCGGTAACTGCCGCCGACGAATCCACCGCGCCCGTGGCCAGCAAGGCGGGCGCCCTGAAGTACGACACCGTACTGACCTGGGAAAGATTTGACGCCTGGCTTGCCAAAATCAATGCCGCAGACTTGGTCGCAATCGACACTGAAACTAACTCGCTTGACGAAATGCGCGCCGAAATTGTGGGCATCAGCCTGAGCGTTACACCCGGTGAAGCCGCTTACATTCCTTTGGCGCACGATTACCCCGGTGCGCCTACCCAATTGCCGCGGGACGAGGTGCTGGCCAAACTCAAACCCTGGCTGGAAGAGGCGAGCCACAAAAAGCTGGGTCAGCACGTCAAGTACGACCGTCATGTGTTTGCCAACCACGGCATCGAAGTGCAAGGCTACGCGCACGACACCATGCTGCAAAGCTATGTGCTGGAAGTGCACAAACCGCATGGCCTGAGCAGCCTAGCGCTGCGCCATGTGGGGCGCACGGGCATCAGTTTTGAAGACCTGTGCGGCAAAGGCGTGCACCAAATCACCTTCAACCAGGTCGAGATTGACAAAGCCGCCGAGTATTCCTGCGAAGACTCGGATCAGACACTGGATGTGCATTTGGCGCTGTGGCCGCAATTGGAGGCGAATGCCAAGTTGCGCGCTGTGTATGAACTCGAAATCGCCAGCAGCGAAGCGCTTTACCGCATTGAATGCAATGGCGTGCTGATTGACGGCCCGATGCTTGCCGCGCAAAGCCACGAATTGGGTCAGCGCATGATGAAGCTGGAGGAAGAAGCCCACGCGCTGGCGGGGCAGCCCTTCAACCTGTCCAGTCCCAAGCAAATTGGCGATATTTTTTTCACCAAGCTGGGATTGCCCATTGTCAAAAAAACCGCCACGGGAGCGCCCAGCACCGACGAGGAAGTGCTGGAAAAGCTGGCCGAAGACTTCCCCTTGCCGGCCAAAATTTTGGAACACCGGGGCTTGGCCAAGCTCAAAGGCACTTACACAGACAAGCTGGCGCAGTTGGCGCTGCCCCGCACGGGCCGCGTGCACACGCATTACGCGCAGGCCGTGGCCGTGACCGGACGTTTGAGCAGCAACGACCCCAATCTGCAAAATATTCCGATTCGCACGGCAGAAGGGCGGCGCGTGCGCGAGGCCTTTGTGGCGGCCCCAGGGTGGGTGATTGCCAGCGCCGACTACAGCCAGATTGAGCTGCGCATCATGGCGCACATCAGCGGCGATGCGTCGCTTTTGAAGGCCTTTCATGCGGGGTTGGACGTGCACCGCGCAACCGCCAGCGAAGTGTTTGGCGTGGCGGTGGATGAAGTCAGCTCAGAGCAGCGCCGCTATGCCAAAACCATCAATTTCGGTTTGATTTACGGCATGAGCGCGTATGGATTGGCCCGGTCTTTGGGTATAGACAACACGGCTGCCAAAAACTTTGTCGAAAAATACTTTGCCCGCTACCCCGGCGTGAAGCAGTACATGGATGAAACCCGTTTGAGCGCCAAATCCAAAGGCTATGTCGAAACCGTGATGGGCCGACGTTTGCAGTTGGCTGGCATTTTTAACGCCAAGGGCGCTCTGTTGGCTGGGTTGGAACGCGCCGCCATCAATGCGCCCATGCAAGGCACAGCGGCAGATTTGATCAAACTGGCCATGGTGGCCGTGCAAAATGCGCTGGACGATCAACAACGCGCGACGAAAATGATCATGCAAGTTCATGACGAACTGGTGTTTGAAGTGCCGCTGGCCGAGGTGGACTGGCTGAAGGCCGAAATTCCGCGCTTAATGGCGGGTGTGGCTGAACTGAAAGTGCCGCTGCTGGCGGAGGTAGGCGTGGGTGCCAACTGGGACGAGGCGCATTGAAGACCCTAGGGAAACTACCCGCCGAATGTATTATTTAGAGTATTAATATGTGGTTATATAAGTAATTGCAAATAAATGTTGAAGGAATCAGGGCAAGCCTTCAGCGAGCTCAGAGTCGAATTTTGGAAAACCTTCTTGAAACTGGAGATTTAAAGTGAAAAAACGACACCTCATGGGGCTGACACTCGCGTTAGTGGCAGTGTCAAATTGGGCCCACGCCGACGCCTTGCAAGTACGCAGCCTGGCCGCGTCTTGCTCCGCTTGCCACGGCACAAACGGCGTGGCGCAGGCTGGCATGGTTGGCTTGGCTGGGCAGCCTAAAGCAACCTTGCTCAAAAGCATGCAGGACTTCAAATCGGGTGCCCGCCCGGCAACCATCATGCACCAGCTGGCCAAGGGCTATTCGGATCAACAAATCGAAGAATTGGCCGGCTATTTTGCGGCTCAAAAACAATAAGGAGCCACCATGAAACGTCGTCAATTGATTCAACGGGCAGGTGCGGGGTCGCTGCTTGCCGCTGTCGGCACCACGGGTGTTTTGTCGGGTTGCGCATCGATGGGCAGTGGCCCTAAGGTGGTGGTCATTGGGGGTGGTTTTGGGGGCGCCACGGCGGCCAAGTACGTGCGCATGTGGTCAGACCAGGCCATCAATGTCACTTTGATCGAACCCAATGCCGCTTTTGTGTCGTGCCCCATTTCCAATCTGGTGTTGGGCGGTAGCAAAACCATGGCCGACATCACCACGTCGTATGACAATTTAGGCAAACGCCATGGGGTGAAGGTGGTACGCGACTTGGTCACCTCCATTGACCCCGACAAACGCATGGTCAGGCTGGCCAGCGGTGGCGAGTTGCCCTACGATCGCCTGATTGTGTCGCCCGGCGTTGATTTCATGTGGGATTCGCTGCCGGGCCTGAACAAACCTGGCGCACAAGACAAAGTTTTGCACGCCTGGAAAGCGGGCGCACAGACCCTGGCGCTGCGCCAGCAGCTTGAGGCCATGCCGGACGGTGGCGTTTACGCCCTGTCGATACCGCTTGCGCCGTACCGCTGCCCGCCCGGCCCCTACGAGCGGGCCTGCCAGGTTGCCAGCTACTTTGCCCAGGCCAAGCCCAAAAGCAAAGTTTTGATTCTGGATGCCAATGACGACGTGACTTCCAAAGGGCCTTTGTTCAAAAAAGCCTGGGCCGAGCGCTACAAAGGCATCATCGAATACCGCCCCAAACACACGGTGCTCGATGTGGATGCCGTCACCAACACGCTGAAATTTGAGTTCAACGACGACCTGAAGGCCAATGTGTTGAACGTGCTGCCGGCTATGCGCGCGGGCGACATTGCCGTTAAAACTGGTTTGGCCACGGCCAACAAGCGCTGGTGTGAAGTGGACTTTTTGACCTTCGAGTCCAAAGCCGCCAAAAACATTCACGTGCTGGGCGATGCCATTCAAATTGCGCCCCTCATGCCCAAGTCGGGCCACATGGCCAATCAGCATGGCAAAACCTGCGCGGCTGCTGTGGTTGCCTTGCTGACTGGCAAAACCCCCAATGACTCGCCAATCTACAACAACACCTGCTACAGCTTTGTGAGCGCGACCGAGGTGGTGCATGTGGCCAGCGTCCACAAATACGACGCCGACAAAAAGACCATGGTGACGATTGCGGGCTCGGGCGGTGTGTCCAGCGCGGCCAATGCACTCGAAGGGGCTTACGCCATGGGGTGGGCCACCAACATCTGGGCGGACACGCTGGCTTGATGGCTGTGCAGACCGCCCTTTCGAATCCTCAATTGGGCGTTTCGCTTCGGTGGCGGGCGGGCTTGGCCTGTCGCACCTTGGTGTGTGCCATCGCCCTGAGCGGGCCATTGGCGCAGGGCCAGACGGCGGTGTCGGCGTCAGCCTCGGCGACTCTGCCCGCAGTGGTGGCGCAAAAGGTGTCGCCCGCTGTTTGGGTGCTGGAAGGGCTGTCTCAAGCGGGGTCCAGCGCCAATCAAAATTTCATCTCCAATGCAGGCTTTGTAGTGACGCAAACCGGTGTGGTGGTGGTCGATGCCCTGGGCTCGCCTGCCCTGGCAAGCCGCATGTTGCTTGAAATTCGCAAAGTCACCGCGCTGCCCGTGTCGCATGTCATTGTGACGCACTACCATGCCGACCACATTTACGGTTTGCAAGTCTTCAAGGCAGCAGGCGCGCGCGTGCTGGCGCACCGAGCAGCGCAAGACTACCTGAGCTCCGACGCCGCGCGTCTTCGGCTGCAAGCGTCGCGCGAAGAACTCGGCCCGTGGGTCGATGCGAAGACCCAGCTGGTTGGCGCGGACGAGTGGATAGACAGCGCCCAAGACCGCTTGATAGGCGGCGTTCGTTTTGTGATTCAACCGTTTGGCCCGTCTCACACGCCAGAAGACTTGGCCATTTTTTTGCCGCAAGACAAAGTGCTTTTCACAGGCGATTTGGTGTTTCGCAACCGCCTTCCGTTCATTGGCCAGGCCGATAGCAATGCTTGGATCAAGGCGCTGGACAGCCTGCTGGCCCTGGGCCCTGCCGTCATGGTGCCAGGCCACGGCCCAGTGTCAACGGCGGCTGCGCAGGACATTCGGCTAACGCGCAATTACCTCGTGCACCTGCGCACCAGCATGGGCCAGGCTGCCAAAAACCTCGACCCGTTTGAGGACGCCTACGCTGGCGCCGACTGGTCGCAGTTTGAGGCCTTGCCGATGTTTCGGCTGATCAACCGAATGAACGCTTACAACACCTATTTGCTGATGGAGCGCACGGGGAATTAGCTAGTTCAGGGCTTGATATAAGCAAACTTCTCGCGGCTTTGCAGTTGCCCGATTCGCACCACGCCAGACGGCGTGAAGCTTGCTTCAAGGTTGAAAATCTCTTTGCGCAAATTGCGATTTTTGAGCGTGATTTCGCAAACTTCAAACGTCACTCCGCGCGCTTTGAGAGCGCTGACCAAAGCGCCGTAGTCAATGTCGGGGTTTTTCGCGTCTTTGGCACCGTCAAACAAAAAATCAACGCCATTGGCATGCGTCACCACGGTGATTTTGGTGTCAGGTGCCACATCGAGGTGGTTGCGGATATTGCGCAATCCTTTGGTCGCTTGCAAGGCGGCATCGTCAATGTGGTAGACCACTTTGTCTTGCGCCAGCGCGGCGGTGCTCATCAGGCAGGCCATGCAAAAGACGGTGAGGGCGGTCAAAGCGGTGGCGATACTTCTAGTCAAAGTGGTCATGGTGTGTTCCAGGTTTCAGCGGGTGCGGCAGTCTGCGGGGCAGCGTGCCTGTCAGTGTGAAGATTAATCAAATATTGATATAATATGAATAGCAAACTATCTATATTATTCGAGAGCTAGAGGCCTATTTTGTTCATAATTTGGCCGCTTTGACCTGTTTTTGAAAAAAAAGAACCTGCAGGTTCTTTTTATGCTTTTTTGCCTCAAATTCAGGTTCTGAGCCAAGGCATCGGCAAATCAATCTCAAAATCAGATCAAAAGCCGCGACGACTTGGGCACGTGGGCCATTAGAAACTCCATTTGGTCGGCCAGAATGCGGCGGTTGCGCAAAATAAAGTCTTCCCACAGGCTGGGCACATAGGGCGCGTACAAGAGAGGCATGTTGGCTTGCTCGGGCGTGCGATGGCTTTTGCGGTGGTTGCAGGCGCGGCATGAGGTGACCACGTTCATCCACACGTCAATGCCGTTTTGGGCAAATGGAATAATGTGCTCGCGGGTCAGGTCTTCTTCTACAAAATGGTCGCCGCAGTAGGCGCAAATGTTGCGGTCGCGGGCAAACAGCTTGCCGTTGGTGAGGCCGGGGCGCAAATTAAACGGGTTGATGGCCGGCACGCCTTTGGTGCCAATGATGCTGTTCACCGTGATGATGGACTGGCAGCCCGTGATGGCGTTGTGCCCCCCGTGAAACACCGCAACTTCGCCGCCAGATTCCCAGCGCACTTCCTCGGCGGCGTAGTGAATCACCGCTTGCTCAAGCGAAATCCAGGATTGGGGCAAGCCCTGTGCTGACAGCTTTAAGACCTTCAAAACACGCCTCCATTGATGTGGTTGCAAAAATTTGCTTGCATAACCACTGACCGAGATGCATTTGTCACGTAACCGCATCGCCCGGTGAAGGGCTTCGCTGCTAAGTCACAATATACCCTGTTTTTATGACAATTTGCCCCTTAGGGCTTTGCCAAAATCACTGGCTTGCTATCAAATCAGTAACATTTTTGACCCTCTCCATGCGACAAGGCACCACATGAAAGTTTTTCGGGGTTTGCGCCACCCCGGCATTGCAAGCGCCTGCGCTTTGACCATTGGTAATTTTGATGGCGTGCACCGGGGCCATCAGGCCATGCTGGCCCTGCTGTGCAGCGAAGCCCACCAGCGCGGCTTGCAAAGCTGCGTGCTGACGTTTGAGCCGCACCCGCGCGATTATTTTGCCCAAGCCAATCACCAGCCAGACCTGGCCCCCGCGCGCATTGGCACACTGCGCGACAAGCTGATGGACTTGAGCCATTGCAATATCGACCAAGTGGTGGTGCTGCCGTTCAATGCCAGTCTGGCGGGCAAATCGCCCCAGGCATTCATTGACGATGTGCTGGTTCACGGCCTGCATGCCCGCACTATTTTGGTCGGCGACGACTTCCGGTTTGGCAGCAAACGTGCGGGTGATTACGTCATGCTGGACGCCGCAGGCGATGCCCGCACCGACGGCCAGGGTTTTGATGTAGCGCGAATGAACAGCTACGAAGTTCACACGCTGCGGGTGTCCAGCTCGGCCGTGCGCAGTGCGCTGGCAGAGGGGCGCATGCAAGACGCCGC
>JANPCR010000278.1:0-11393 GCA_031431035.1 Rhodoferax sp. | reverse complement strand
CTCGCGCCGCGCCGAAATCGTCAGCGCTGTCAGCAGCATTCCCCTTCCTGGCGGTAGCAGCTCACAAACACAAATCAACACGGCCAAGCGACAGCGGGTCAATGCCGCCATCCTGCTCACGGTGGCTGCCCCCGAGTTCGTCGTGATCAAGTAACCCGGAGTACAAAACCATGACACACCAAAAAATCATTTCGGGCGCCCCTGCTATCCATCACGATGCTTCCCGCCGTCTCTTCATGCGCCAAGCCAGCGCCTTGTCGCTGGCTGCCGGCACGGCCGCGCCGTTGGCGTTGAACCTGCTGGCCGCTGGCTCGGCTGCGGCTCAGAGTGCGGGCGACTACCGCGCCGTGGTTTGCCTGTTCATGTTTGGCGGCAACGACGCCTTCAACATGGTGCTGCCCACCGACGGCGCAACCTGGGCCGCTTATTCTGCAATGCGCTCGTCAATCGCCCTACTGCAGCCGGGCACACCGCCCAACCCCAGTGCCAGCACGGGCTCTGCGGCGCGATGGGGCGGTGTGCTGCCCATCACGCCCGTGAACCCGCAGGGCCGCACGTACGCCTTGCACCCGCTCATGGGCAGCCTACAGTCGCTGTTCAACACCGAGCAACGTCTGGCCGTGCTTGCCAATGTCGGCCCTTTGCTCGCCCCGACGACCAAGGCGCAGTACAACCAGCCGTCTCATCCGCGCCCACTGCGGCTGTTCTCCCATAACGACCAACAAGTCACGTGGCAAACCATGATGCCCGAAGGCGCTACGCTCGGTTGGGGCGGGCGCATGGCCGACCAACTAGCGAGCAGTAACACGGGAGCCGTGTTTACATCCATTTCGGCTGCGGGTAATGCTGTGTGGTTGGCCGGTCAGCAAGTGCGCCAATACCAGGTTAGCGGCATGGGCGCCCTGCGGTTGGGCGCGGATGGCGGTAACCAGGTCTATGGCTCCACTTCAGTGGCCACCGCGTTGGCGAGCATTGTCCGAACGTCTTCTGGTGCCCATGTTCTTGAAGACGATGTCGCCGCTATCTCTGGCCGGTCGATAGACGCTGAAGCTACCTTGCGAGGCGCACTGCTGCCTGCCAGCGACCCCGCCTTCGGCACGCCGGCCACAGGCTACAACCCCACCAACGATCCCAAGCTGCGGTACTCCAGCCCGTCGAAGGGCACTTCCGAGTTCAGCCCGTTGGCGCAGCAATTGCAGGTCGTGGCGCGCTTGATCAAGGCCGGTATGGACGGGCGCACCGGCGTGAAGCGGCAAGTGTTTTTTGTCAGCCTGGGTGGCTTTGACACCCATAGCAAGCAGAACGAGCAGCACAACGAATTGATGGCGCGGGTCGCGCACGGAATGAGCTACTTCGACACTGCACTGGGTGCCATCAATGCCCGCAACAACGTGACCACCTTCACCGCCAGCGATTTCGGCCGAACCTTTACGACCAACGGCGACGGCACCGACCACGGATGGGGCGCACATCAATTCGTGATGGGTGGTGCAGTGCGTGGCGGCGACATTTTCGGTAAATTTCCGACTTTGGTTGGGAAAAATTCAGGCAGTAACGACTTCGATAGCCCGGATCAGGTGCGCAACGGTGCCTTGCTTCCCTCGACGTCGGTAGACCAACTCGGCGCCACAATCGGGCGTTGGTTCGGTTTGTCGGACAGCCAAGCGCTGACAGTGTTTCCAAACTTGGCGAATTTTGACCTTGCATCGCGCAATCTGGGCTTCATGCGTTGACAAGGAGTTGTTTCGCCTTTCGCTATTTTCAGCGTATCTGATAAAAATGAACCTTCGGGTTCATTTTTTTTGCTGCAAAGAAATGGCCCATCGGCAATACCCTTCTCCCGAGCCAGACGCCAACTACGGGCACCCACAATGCCGAGTTGGCGATCGCGTCGCCCAAGTAAGCCCACGGCATTTTTTATATAAGCAATAGTCGCTATATTGTAAAATACTTTATATTTTAATATAATGAAGACTGTTGAACTTCAGTGCCCTCCATGCCCATTGCTGCCCTTGAACTAACGCCAACGCAAGCCGCTGCTTCCAAAGCCTGTGCGCTGATGAAGGTGTTGGCCAATCCTGATCGACTCCTGATTCTGTGCCAGCTCACCCAGGGTGAGATGCGCGTGGGGGAGTTGGAGGAGTCGCTGGGCATTGTGCAGCCCACGCTGTCCCAGCAGTTGACCGTGCTGCGTGATGAAGCGCTGGTCACCACGCGGCGCGACGGAAAACATATTTATTACGCCTTGTCCAGCGCGCCCGCCTTGGCCATCATCCAGGTTTTGTACGAGCAATTTTGTGAACCCTCAAAGGAGTAAACCGTGACGATTGACTGGCTGAATTTCACACCCTGGGCCTCCCTGTCGGGCGGGCTGTTGCTGGGAACCGCCTCAGCATTGTTCATTTTGTTGAATGGACGCATTTTGGGAATCAGCGGCATTTTGGGTGGTTTGTTGCCACCCAAACCGGGCGATACAGGTTGGCGAGTTGCCTTTTTATTGGGCATGGCCGCAGCGCCGTTTTTGTTTGCCGTCCTCGCGCCAGTTGGTTTTGCCCAGCCCCCGCGGATTGACGCAGGCTACCTGGTGATTGTGGTGGCGGGCCTGTTGGTCGGCCTGGGTACAAGGCTTGGCTCAGGCTGTACCAGCGGGCATGGCGTTTGTGGTTTATCTCGCCTGTCACCTAGGTCATTGGTTGCCACGCTCAGCTTCATGGGTGCTGGGTTTTTAGTAGTTTTTGTCATCCGTCATTTGTTTTAAGGAGTCACCTGATGCAACGCTTCAGTGAATTTGTCGTGGGCCTGCTGTTTGGCGTGGGGCTTTTGTTGTCTGGCATGACTGACCCCGGCAAGGTGTTGGGCTTTCTGGACTTGTTCGGCGCGTGGGACCCTTCGCTCGCGCTGGTGATGGGCGGGGCCATCGCCGTTGGGTTTTTTGCCTTTGCGCTGGCTGCCAAACGCACGACCAATTTCTTTGGTGGGTTGCTGCAATTGCCTACATCCACCGTGATCGACCGCCGATTGGTCGTGGGCAGTCTGCTGTTTGGCGCGGGTTGGGGTTTGGCGGGCTTTTGCCCAGGGCCGGCCTTGGTTTCAATGGCCTCGGGTCAGCCCAAGGCGCTTGTTTTCGTCATTGCCATGCTGGCGGGCATGCTTGTGTTTGAGTTGGCAGAGCGCCTGTTCGGCAAGCCTGTTGCAGCCCGAACTTTGGCGAGCCACCCCGACCGCTGAAACGCCCGGTTCGCTGGCAATCTGGATGTCGACCTTGATGAGGCCGCGGTCGGTGACGGCGGCTCCAGCCTTGTCGTCGCCAATCCTCTTGCCGTTGGGGGTGTAACCAACGGCTTGGAGAACAAGATCGTAGGCTTGCGGGGCTGGTACTGTGCCGCCCTACTCAGCTTACGCAAAGGTCACTTCAATGCCCTCTGGAAGGGCGCGGGCACGACCAAATCACCACGTCGGCATCTGCCAAGGCGACCTCGGTTGACACGGCATCCTTAAAGACACCTACTGTCAATTTTTTTGGCAATCCATTTGTGGCTTGTACCCCAGCGATTGCAGCAAAGTGGGTTGCGAAATCGCAGGCGCAAACGTGTAAAGGCTTTTTACAAAGCAAAAAAAAGCGCCCCGAAGGGCGCTGCTCAGCTTAAAGCCGTACCAGGTTGCGGCACGGCTTGACTGGGTTTGTTATTTGCCAACGCGTTTACGTGCCGCCACCAAACCGACCAAACCGAGGCCAAGCAAGGCCAAAGAACCTGGCTCGGGGACTTCATTGCCAGTGCCAGCGTTGGCGACGAAGAACATTTTCTCGTAATCAGAGGAGTCGTTCAGGCCCTCGATGTCGTTAATGCGGTAACCGCCAATGTCATCTAACGTGTGCAGGCACATGCTCATCGGGCTGCTGTTCGAAACGTCACATTCACCTTTGTCAACGGTATCACCCAGCGCGGTAAAACCCCATGACCAATTGGATGCGTAATACCATTCAGCGCCGTTGGCGGTATGGGTGGTAGTGCTGTCGCCGGTGCCCGTGTCTATGATGGTGTCACTGCGCAGGGCGGCCGCTAGCGACAGAAGGGTGTTAGAGCCGGTTTCACGGCCAGCCATCATCAAATAGTCGCCTGCGCAGACGCTGAGCACGTTCCCGCCGTTGATGCCAATGGGGGCCCCCATAGTGTTCACATAACACTGTGTCCAGCCGCCGCCGGTAACAGTCGACAATGCTACGTTGGTTTGTGCGCCAACAGGTAAAAAGGAGGGCATGGCTTGGGCAGCGCATGCGGCCAGGGCCACAGTGGCAAGAAGGGTGGCGCGTAAATATTTCATAAAAGCTCTGAATGGTTGATATCTGCCTAGTAAAGCAAATATTGTGCCAATAAATAAATAGTGGTAATTATCAATAAGTTAAAAATTTTGATTAGTCTTTACACCGGCAAGTGTAAAAAGTATCGACATAAAAAGAACCGTTTTGGGCTTCGAAAAAACGCTCCTGTCGCGCTCAGGTAGCGTCTGTTGCTACTTGCGCTGCAACCGCTGGCGGCGTGTACACGTTCAGGTTCAAGCGTTCAAGTGCAATGGCGCACGCCACACCCAGCAGGGCGGCGACGGTTTCCTGATGGCAGAGCGTCTTGATGTCGACAAGTCTGTCGGCGGTAAAAAATTTCGGTTCACGCCAAGTGCCTACCGTTCCCGCCGATTACATCCCCCGCGGCAGTCCTGCGCTCGCAGCGGCACGTGGCGACCGCGATTACGACGCTGCGCCAGCGGCTGAGCTATTTGTTGATCGCCCGCTTCGGGCAGTGTCCTTGTTGGAGCAGGGCACGCGCAAAGCTAAACTTTTGACAAAGTAAGATTAAGTGAACCACTTGTCCGCCTGAAACAAAGTCAACAACCCCATTGCGGCAAAAATCGCGGCCGCGATGGAGTGCACCAGTTTCATGGGAATTTTGTCGGCGAACTTGTTGCCAGCAAACACGGCTGGAACGTCTGCCACCAGCATGCCCAATGTAGTGCCTGCGATCACGGTGACGGGCGCTGCAAAGTGGGCGGCCAAGGCGATGGTGGCAATCTGTGTTTTGTCACCCATTTCGGCCAAAAAGAAGGTCACAAACGTGGCACCAAACACCCCCAGGCGGCGGGCAATCTGGGTTTCTTCTTCTTCAATTTTGTCGGGAATGAGCGTCCAAATCGCCATACCGATGAAGGATGCGCCCAACACCCAGCGCATGACGTTGGGGCTCACCACGGTGGTCGCCCAGGCACCCAAGGCACCCGCTAAACCATGGTTGATCAAAGTGGCCGCCAGAATGCCCAGAACAATTGGAACCGGCTTTTTGAAGCGGGCCGCCAAAATGAAGGCCAAAAGCTGGGTTTTGTCGCCGATTTCGGCCAGCGCGACAACGCCCGTGGAGATAAACAGAGCGTCTAGGGACATAGCCCTAGTTTATTCGCAGGGGCCGGTGCCCAAGTGCTCGGCTGCCAGGTGCAGGATGTAGCCTTATTGGCTCGAAATGATTTGAAAGCCGCCGTAAATCATCCGCTTGCCGTCAAATGGCATGGCGCCAGCGTCCGATTGCATGCGCGGGTCGGCCATAACGTTTTTCCAGCCCTCATCTCGCACGGCGCGCGAGGGCCAGGTGACCCAGGAGAACACCACGGTTTCTTGCGGCTCGCACTTCACTGCCATCGGAAACGAGGTGAGCTTGCCCTCTGGCACATCGTCACCCCAGCAATCGACCACCGTCAAGGCGCCGAACTCTTTGAAGATGCCCGCAGCACGTTCGGCGTGCAGACGAAAGGCCTCTTTGTTGGCGTTGGGCACTGACGCAACAAATCCATCGACGTAGTTCATGTGAAGTCCTTGGTTGTGGAAGGCAAATTTACCGACCACGGCACTGGCTGTCAAGAACCCTGCCGCAGAACCCAGCCGTAGAACCCGGCAGCCCGGGTGGCAGCGGCCCTATCATGCAAGCATGACCCAAACCCCTCAACGAATTGCCCTGCTGGCCGGAGCAACTGGCCTGGTGGGGGCCGAGTTACTGAATCTGCTTTTAGCTGATGACCGCTACAGCGCCGTGCACTGCGTGGGCAGACGTGCGCCGGCGCTGAAACACCGCAAATTGACAGTCCATGTAATTGACCTGACTGGCCCGGGTGCAGTGGCCAAGTTGGCCAGTTTGCCTACGGTAAGCGATGTTTATTGCACCTTGGGCACGACGATCAAAGTAGCGGGCAGCCAAGAAGCCTTCAAGGCGGTTGATTTGGACGCTGTGGTGGCGGTAGCCCAAGCGGCCATGCGATCTGCCAAGCAGGCGGGCAAGGCGTCTGGCGCTTCCCCGAGTGCGCCGCAGCCGATGCGCCTGGGCGTGGTCAGTGCCATGGGGGCTGATGCTAAATCTGGCGTTTTTTACAACCGCATCAAGGGAGACATGGAAGCTGCTGTGGCGCAACTGGGTTTTGATTCAGTCAGCATAGCCCGCCCCAGCATGCTGGCGGGCGACCGCGCCTCATTGAAGCAAACCTCCCGCCCAGCCGAGCAAATCGGCCTTGTTTTGATGCGCGCGGCCAGTTTTTTGATACCCGCCAATTACCAGGCTATCGAAGCGACCGATGTCGCAGCCGCCTTGCACCGCATGGTGACCGAAGGCAAGGCCGGTGTGCGAATTGCCATGTCGGGCGAATTGGCCAAGATGGCCCGCGGTGGTGGTTAGAGGTGTTTCGCGCCAGTGTGTAGCCTCGTCAATTTGCTATAACTTATATAGCAAACTATTAACTGTATTCGAGAGCTAGAGGCCTATTTTGTTATGAATTGTGTTCTAAATACCCATTTTGGGTATGTTTAAGGCAGGCTGATATCACCAGTGATATGAAGTTGCGCCCCACTTTGCAAAACAGACTTTTGCGGCGCATTCTGCTCACGTGTTGCGATTCAAGCGACTTCCAGTGCCCCCCGTTGAATCTGATCGCGCTCCAACGACTCAAACAAGGCTTTGAAATTGCCTTCACCAAAGCCTTCATCGCCTTTGCGCTGAATGAACTCAAAAAACACCGGGCCGAGCTGCGTTTGCGAAAAGATTTGCAACAGCAGCCGGGGTACGCCGCCTTCGGTGGAACCATCCATCAAAATTCCACGGGTCTGTAGTTCTGCCACAGGCTGGCCGTGACCTGGCAAGCGGCCGTTCAGCATGTCGTAATAGCTGTCGCTCGGGGCGGTCATGAGCGGCACGCCGGCCAGGGCCAGGCTGTCCACGGTGGCCAGCAGGTCATCGCAAATCATGGCGATGTGCTGAATGCCTTCGCCGTTGAACTTCATCAAATACTCTTCAATTTGCCCACCGCCTTGGCGCGATTCTTCATTCAGCGGGATCCGAATTTTGCCG
Organism: Rhodoferax sp.; assembly: GCA_031431035.1. GTDB lineage: Bacteria > Pseudomonadota > Gammaproteobacteria > Burkholderiales > Burkholderiaceae_C > JANYCG01. The sequence continues at coordinate 4,017 of JANPCR010000278.1, read as the reverse complement.
TCGGGTGCGGTCAGCGCTTTGGACGTTAAACCGGTGTACTCGCCCTTGATGTCAAAGAAGCGAATCTCGCGAAAGTTGAAGAGCTTGGTGTAGTAGTCAGCCCAAAACGCCATGCGCCCCCGGTAGACGTTGTGGGTCAAGTGGTCGATCAACTTCAGGCCATGCCCGCGCGGGTGACGGTCAATCCCGTCAAGGAACAAAAAGTCAATGTCGTAGATGGATTTGCCATCTTCAAAGCGGTCAATCAGGTACAGCGGCGCGCCGCCTATGCCTTTGATGGCGGGCAGGTTCAGCTCCATCGGCCCGGTTTTGATTTCAATCGGCTGCGCGCCCAATTCCAGCGCACGGGCATAGGCCAGGTGCGAGTCTTTGACCCTAAACGCCATGCCGCAAGCACAGGGGCCGTGTTCTGCCGCAAAAAAGCCGGCCACGCTTTTGGGTTCGCGGTTGACGATGAAGTTGATCTCGCCCTGGCGGTACAAAACCACGTCTTTGGAGCGATGTTTGGCCACCAAGGTGAAGCCCATGCGCTCGAAAATTGGCTCAAGCAGGCCAGGAGTGGGTGACGCGAACTCTACAAATTCAAAGCCCATCAGGCCCATGGGGTTGTCAAACAGGTCGGTCATGGGGTGTCTTTCTGAAGGCGGCTAATTTGTGGAGGTGCGGGGAGGGTGGTGCGCTTGGGGCGCGAAGCTACCAGCAAGCTGTAATGAATCATCCCTCAACTGCCGCGCATGATTTTTGCGTTTTACGGCGCTATAGTGCAGTTTGCCGCAACAAAAGAGCTAAATCACCACCATGGAAACACTTGACAAGCTAGATCGGCATATTTTGCGCAGCCTTCAGCAAGACGGCCGCGCCACGTATGACCAAATTGCCGAGCAGGTTGGCCTGTCGCCCAGCGCGGTGCTGCGCCGGGTGAAGCGGCTTGAGGAGGCCAGGGTGATTGACCGCTACGTCGCTTTGGTGAAGCCTGAATCGGTCGGTTTAGGGCTGACGGCCTACATCAACGTGCGGCTTGAAAAGCTGACCGAAGGCCACAAACGCAACCCGATGGATGTGTTTCGCGCCAGCGTGCAAGCCTGGCCCGAGGTGGTGGAATGCGCCGCGATGACGGGCGAGATGGACTACTTGCTGCGTCTGGTGGTGCGCGACATGGCGCATTACAGCCATTTCATCATGGACACTTTGCTCAAACACCCCAGCGTGCAAGACTGCAAAACTAGCTTTGTGATGGACCGTGTGAAGTACACCACGGCCGTGCCTGTCTAAAGTGATTGTCGTTTGCTTAAGTGGTATTGCCCGGTGCCCTGGCTCAGTAAGCGGTCACTCGCCAGCGTTTGGCCAGGGGCCAAATCGGGCAGGCTTTGAACCTGGTCATACAAGGGGCTGAAGTCAATGTGGGCCAATTCAAGCAGCTCGTCCAGCTGGTTCAACACAAAATAGCTTTCCTGAAAATCGTCAATGCGGTACTGGGTGCGCATAACGCGCGGCAACTCGAACCCGATGCGGTTGGGTGACGGGTCTTGCAGCGCAAACAGGCTTTCGGATGCGGATGACGCGATGCCCGCCCCGTAAATACGCAAACCGTCTTTCTGCTGCACCAGACCGAATTCGACCGTGTACCAATACACGCGGGCCAGGCGATCCAGCACCCCCAGTTTTTGCGCCCGCAAACCGCCTACGCCATAGGCCTGGATGTAATCGGCAATGGCCGGGTTCATCAACATGGGCACATGACCAAACACATCGTGAAAGACGTCGGGCTCTTCAAGATAATCCAGTTCATGCGGTTGGCGAATGAACTGACCCGCCGGAAACCGACGCTGCGCCAGGTGTTCAAAAAAAACCTCGTCAGGCACCAACCCTGGCACCGCCACCACTTGCCAGCCAGTTTGCTTCATCAGCACATCGCTTAATCGCCGAAAGTCAGGAATTTGCTCTGCGCCAATCGGCAAGTCAAGCATGCCCTGCACAAACTCGTCGCAAGCGCGCCCCGGCAGCAGTTTGGATTGGCGCTCGAACAGCGTCTTCCAGGTGGTGTGGTCTTGGAGGGTGTAGCGCTGCCAATCCTGGTCAATTGTCCAGTCGGTGCTTTGCGCAGCCTTCGGCGGCAGGTTTTGCGGGGCTTGTTGCGCAGACTTTGGGAGCAGTGAATCGGTCACAGTGCGTATCCTGCCATGAAAGTGAATCGGGTTTCACGTCATCATCAGGGCAGCGGCACGCAATTTAACGGCTTTTTGAAACTAGCCCAGGGCGCCCCAAGCAGGAATTCAGCGTTTCAATCCAAAGTGATGCCCGCTTTTCGAGGCGAGCAGCAACTTACTGGGTGATCTCTAGCAAAACCACCCGGTTTTCCGACGCAGGCCAGGTTCTGCCGGTGATTCGCTCGCCATTGAACTCACCCGCAATGGCGCGAACGCCCGCTTGGGTGATGACGATTTTTGAATTTGCAATGCCAGAACCCGTGGGCGGTACGCCGGGCAGGCTGGTTTTGCCGTCAAAGCTCATTTTGTCGCGCTCAGCGTCAAAGTACCCGCGCGGGCGAAACAGCGTGACCACCGATTGCGCAGTTTTGTCAGCGTCAGCCAGCCTTTCCAGGCGCAGGTTAAAAATATCGCTGGAACGCGGCAGAGGACTGCGGTAAATGTGGGTGGTGGCGTAGCCTGGCGCGCTGATGACAAATTCATGCGGCACCCCGGCTTGGGGCTTAAACGGCCCCCACTGGCCGTCTGGGCCAATGGTTTTGCTGTGCACGGCAGCACCCAGTCGCGCGCCGGTTGCCGCATCGGTTGCGAAGACTTCAATGTTTGAGCCCGGCACTGGCAAGTTGTTGAAGCCGTTGCCTGATTTGGGGTCAGCAGAATTGACGCCCATGCCCGTCACGCGGCCATTCAGCACAACATTGCTTTCGGGTTGAATGCCCAGGCTCGCGGGCACTTTGCCCGTGACAAAACGGTAGGCCTCAGCAAAAGCAGCCGGCGAATAGGAGGTCTCTCGGTGGTCGATGCGGGGCAGGACCACGTTTTGCGCGCCCTTCAGTTCGGGGCCAGCAAAGGTGACATTCGTGGCTGTGCCCTTTTGCCCAATCCACAGACCATCGGGTTGGGCAAATTTGTCATTGTTGTCAGAGCGAATGGTCATCCATTTGACAGGGCCTGTCACCTCATCGCCATTGGCGTTTTTGGCAGCGTTCAAACCCATTAAAAAGGGGCCGGTTCCAGAGAATTCATTGAATTCCCGAAACCCCTTGATCGCCCAGACGCCATGGTTGGGTGTGCCACCCAAAATGGCGTGCGACACGGTGGCCGAACCCCCACCGTTTTGAATGTAATTGCGCACCGCGTTGCCCCCGCGCGAATTGGCAAAAAGCACGACCTGCTTGGCCCCCGTTGCCTTCAGAACCTTGTCCACTTCGCCCTTCAGATAGGCCATGTGCTCCGCCGTGGAGGTGGTGCCAGGCTGCGCCTTGCTGTCGTCAGCGCGAGACGAAGGGTAGGGCACCTCAATCGCGTGGAGGCGTTCGCGTGGCCAGCCGTTCGACTCAAAACGCCACAGCGTGGTTTGCCATAAAGCGGCGGTATCGCCATTACCGTGGACAAAGACGATGGGGGGCGCAGCCTCCAGGCTTGGCGCTGCGGGGTTCGAATTAGGCACGGCGCAGGCACCCAGCAAAGTCAGGCTGCCCAAGGTGGACAAAAGCAGTCGGCGAGTGGTCATGGTGTGCTTTCAGAAACTGGCAAGATGCAGGGCAAGTTGCGCGAAAGATTGAGTGGAAGGGGCTTCTGTCATGCAAAAACGCCCGCGGTATCTGTCATGCGGACAGAGACTTCACCCAGGTGGTGCAAGGTGTCGCCAAAGGTCATTTCCAGCTGAGTGAGCCGTTTGAAATAGTGGCTGATGGGGTATTCGTCGGTCACGCCGTTGCCGCCATGCAATTGAATGGCCTGCTGCCCCACAAAGCGCATCGAATTGCCCAGTTGGTACTTGGCGCGGGCCATGGCAGCGCGGCGCTCT
>JANPCR010000277.1:0-6699 GCA_031431035.1 Rhodoferax sp. | reverse complement strand
TTCAGTCAACACATCGGGTGCATTGGTGGCTAAAACTCCAGCCGCCGTCATGGCTGGCAAATCAAAGTTGTTGTAACCCACCGCCATGTTGGCGCAGATTTTCAAGCGGGGACATGCTGCCAGCAATTCGGCGTCAATGCGTTCCCCGCCTGTGGTCAAAACCCCCACTTTTCCCTTTAAGCGGGCGACCAGTTCAGGCCACGACAGAATGATGTCGTCCTGGTTGGTTTCAACCTCAAAGTACTGAGCCAACTTAGCAATGATTTCAGGAAAATTGGCGCGAGCAACCAAAATTGTAGGTTTTTTCATAAGTTAAAAAGGTGGGAATTCACTGTCTATAGACAATTTAGTTTGAAAACTTAAACGTCACGTGAACCAGATAAAAGTCATGATGACAAACAGTGGCACCAAAATGCCACAAGACCAAAGCATGTATCCAAAGAAGCTGGGCATCTTCACACCCCGCTCTTCGGCGATGGCCTTGACCATCAAATTAGGTGCGTTGCCGATGTAGCTGTTAGCACCCATAAAAACTGATCCCGCCGAAATGGCCGCTAAGGTAGTGGCCATGGATGTCATCAACTGCTGTGGATTACCTCCCGCGATGTTGAAAAACACCAGATAGGTTGGCGCATTGTCTAAAAACGAACTCAGCAAACCTGACGCCCAGAAATACATGGCCGGGTCGGGTTGCCCGTCTGACCGGGTCACAGCGGCCACAATTGCACTGAACGGACCTTGCATACCCGCGCGTAACATGGCAATCACCGGAATGATTGTAAGAAATATTCCTGCGAAAAGTTTGGCAACTTCAAGCATTGGCCCCCAGGAAAACTGGTTGTCTGAATGAACTTTGGCTGGCGTGAGGTACAACGAAATCAGGGTTATCAAAACCAGACCGAAATCTCTGACAAGTCCGGGCAGGCCAACGTCCGTGCCTGCGACATGAAACACGATGCTGCTTTTCCAGAAACCACTCAACAACACGAGAGCAACGACACCCCCCAGCAGCCAGAAATTGGCTCTGCCATCAAAGCCAACGCGTAGCGTGTCTGGCGTCGGATCCACGGGCAGCACGCCTTCACGACGATAGTGCCAAGTATCCAAGCCAAAAAAAATGACCAGCAGCGTCCCGACAAGAAACAAGGTTTCAGGGAGGATGTGGCGCGCCGTCCAGAAAAATTCAATCCCTTGAAGAAAGCCGAGGAACAACGGCGGGTCACCTAGCGGGGTGAGGGAACCACCAGCGTTCGAAACAATGAAGATAAAAAAAACCACAATGTGGGCAGCACTCTTCCGGTTGTCATTGGCTCGAATCAATGGGCGAATTAACAGCATCGATGCTCCAGTGGTACCCATAACACTCGCCAACACTGCTCCTATGGCCAGGATGCCTGTGTTCAGTGCCGGGCTACCGTGCAAATTGCCACGAATGAAAATACCGCCTGCTACGGTAAACAGCGCCGTGAGCAAAACGATGAACGGAATGTATTCCGCCAGCATTGCATGCATCAAGCTGCTGGAGGCCGCGCCAATGCCGTAAATCAAAGAAAACGGCAATAAAAAAGCAAACGACCAAGCAATCGAAATCTTACCGAAATGGTGGTGCCAAAATGTCGGCACTATCAATGGACATATGGCGATAGACAATAAAATCCCGACGAAAGGAATCCCCCATGCCATCGATAGCTGACTTCCATCAAAACTTACGGCACTTGAAATGTTGGGCCACGCAAGTAGCACCAAAGTTGTAGCGACCCATCGGGACAATCTCATCATTGGTTCCTACGTTTTTTCATTCTCACTCGGAGGATTTCAGGCGATCTCAAAAACCTGACGCAGGTAGGCAAGGTACTTCTCGTCGTCGCACATGTTTTTGGATGGCGTGTCTGACAGCTTGGCAACCGGCTGGCCGTTGCACTTCACCATTTTGATGACGATTTGCAAGGGTTCGTACCCCAGATCGTTGGTCAAATTGGTGCCAATACCGAAGGCCAATTGGCATCGACCGCGAAACTGTTGGTACAGCTCAATGGTTTTGGGCACGGTCAGGCCATCGCTGAAGATCAAGGTTTTGGTCAGCGGATCGACCCGGTTTTTGACATAGTGGTCAATCATGCGTTCGCCCCAGTCAAAAGGGTCGCCACTGTCGTGTCGGGCACCGTCGAACAGCTTGCAAAAGTACATGTCAAAGTCGCGCAGGAAGGCGTTCATGCCGTACACGTCGCTCAAGGCAATGCCCAAATCGCCCCGGTACTCTCGCGCCCACGACTCAAAACCGAAGACTTGGCTGTCTCGCAGCCGTGGGCCTAACGCCTGCGCCGCCTGCAGGTACTCGTGCGCCATGGTGCCAAGCGGGGTCAAGCCCAATTTCATGGCCAGCCGCACGTTACTGGTTCCGGCCAACTGTCCGGCAATGCCTTTGACGTTGCCAGGGCTCTGGGAGGTGCCCAAACGGCCCTTCAACAGCCGCAGCACTTCGTCGTGCCAAGCCTTTGAAAACCGCCTGCGGGTGCCGTAGTCTGCAATTTTCAAATCTGCCAGACCAGCGCCGCGCAAGAGTTCAATTTTATGATCGAGCCTGCGGCGGCCTTCAATCATGTCCGGGGTGGGCTGGGTGTTGCGAAAATAGACCTCATTGACAATGGCCAGCACAGGGATTTCAAACAGGATGGTGTGCAGCCAAGGGCCCTGGATGGTGATGTCCAATTCGCCCGAAGGCAAGGGCGTGACGGTGATGTACTTTTCATTCAGCTTGAACAGCCCCAAAAAGTCGACAAAGTCGCTTTTGATGAATCGCATGGAGCGCAGGTAGGCCAGCTCGGCATCCTGAAAGCGCAAGCTGCAAAGCAGGCGAATTTCATCGCGAATTTCACTGGCATGTGCCGCCAGGTTGATGGCCGACTTGCCGTTGGCATCAAGGCCCGGGTTGCGGCACTTGAATTTGTACTCGACCTGAGCCCCTGGGAATTGGTGCAACACCACCTGCATCATGGTGAACTTGTACAGGTCGGTGTCGAGCAGGCTGGTGATGATCATGGGCACAAAAGTTGTCTGCGAAGTGCGAAGGCTATCACGTCGCTTGCAGTGTTTGCGGGGCCAGGGTGCCTGCGGTCAAATTGACAACCCGGTCAGCGCGGGCGGCCAGCACTTGGTTTTGCTCAACCACCAACATCGCTATGCCCTGCGCCTTCAGGCTTAAAAGTGCCGCCAAAATCGACTCGACCAACACCGGGGCAATGCCCTCGCAGGGTTCGTCAAGCAGCAGCAGCGTGGGGCTGCCCATCAAGGTGCGGGCAATGGCCAGCATTTGCTGTTCGCCACCGCTCATTTGGCTGGCGGATCGGTTCAGCATGGGCGCGAGCGCCGGAAACAAACTCAGCACCATGGCCTCGTTCTGGCGGATTTGCCCTCTTGCCGCGATGTGCAAGTTTTCTCGCACGGATAGATTGGTGAACAGCCGCCGGTCTTCAGCCACATAACCCAAGCCAGCCAGCGCACGCCGATGACTGGGTAACGCGTCAATAGACTGGTTTTGGTAAGTCAAAGCGCCTTGCACCGTAGGGCCACAGCCCATCACGCTTTGCAACAGGGTTGACTTGCCAGCACCGTTCAGCCCCTGCAACACGACCAGTTCGCTTGAATTGACCGACAAAGTCACATTAAACAAGGCTTGCGCAGAACCCCACCAAGCGTTCAGATTTTTGATCTCAAGCATGCTGGGCTGCGGCCGCAAAATTGGCCCCCAAGTAGCGCGACCGAACCAGCGGGTTGCGTGCCACGTCGCCAGCAGAACCCTGGGCCGCAATTTCGCCGTCAATCAAAACCAGCACCCGGTCTGCCACGCCAAAAACGGCGTCCATGTTGTGTTCGGTGTACAACACGGCAATGCCCTGGCTTGCCAAGGATTTGACCAAATGCATCAGTTGCGCACGCTCGGCTTGGGCCAATCCAGCGGCCGGTTCGTCAAGCAGAAGGAGTTTGGAAGAATCGGCAGCAGGACCAGACCCAGACCCAGAGCCTGACCCTGAACTGACCTTGCCAGGCCGATAACCCACCCCTGCCAACGCCAACACCAGTTCCAGCCGCTTCTTAGCACCGTATGGCAGACCTAAAACGTCCGCATGCGCAAGCTCCTTCAATTGCAATGCCTCCAGCAGCCCAAGGCAGTCGGCCGCATCAGTTTTGTCAAGCGAGCGCCAGCCAGAGAGCCCCAGTGCATTGGCGCGAATCAATTGAATATTTTGTAGCACCGTCAAGGCTTCAAATGTCTGCGCGACTTGAAAGGTTCTGCCGATTCCCAATGCTTGGCGCCGCGCTGCCGGGGAATTTTGCAATGCTTGGCCGTGCCAGGTGATGCTGCCAGAGGTGGCTTCATGCTGACCGGCCACACAGGCAAAGCAGGTGGATTTACCCGCTCCGTTCGGGCCGATCAGGGCCACGCACTCACCCGGCGCGATTTCAAAGCTGACGTCATTGACGGCTTTGACGCCACCAAAGTGTTTGACCAAATGGTTGACGATCAAGCTCATGGCGCTTTGCCCAGGCTTGGAGTTGCAGCAAATCCGGCTCGCAGCTTTTGCAATGCGCCCAACAAACCATTGGGCGCGAGCACCATGATCAGCATCACAAACAGGCCCAAAGCGCCGCGCCAGTATTCAAAATTGCGCCCCAGTTCAGCGCCAGACCAAACCAGCAGGCCTGCGCCCACCACCACGCCCCAAAGCTGATGCACCCCACCCAGCAAAACCACCAGCAGCGCATCAACCGAGGTGGACACGCTGGCAGCCGACGGAAAAACGGCCCCTTTGTGCGCTGCAAATAGGCCGCCCGCCAAACCCGCCAAGGTGGCACTTTCGCAAAAAACGCGGTATTTGATCCAGTTGACCGGCAAGGCGCTGGCCTGTGCCCGCAAAGGCGCATCGCGCACCGCCTGCAAGGCCGCACCAAAGCTGGATTGCGCAAGCACTCGCAGAGCCCAAACGCTGGCCAGCGCCAGGCCTATGAGCAGCACATAAAACAGGCCACGGGTGTCTGCGGTGACGAGGTTCAGGCCGATCACGCCATTGTCGCCACCCGTCAAGCCGACCCATTGGGACGCGGCGGCCCAAACCAACTGGGCAAGCGCCAGCGACAGCATGGCCAGGTAAACCCCGCCGCTTCGAACCACCACCGCCCCAAAGGCTGCGGCCACGGCCAATGCCAAGCTGCAACTGGCGGCCAAGGCCCACGGCAAGCTCACGCCCCAAACGCCGTGCGCCAGAGCCGCAGCATAGGCACCCAAGGCAAAAAATGCGGCATGCCCGAAGCTGACCAAACCACCCAGCGCCATCATCAACTGCAAGCTGACGCCAAAAATGAGCAAGATCAAGGCATCTGAAGCGAGTGACTGCCAGTAGTCGCCCCCAGTCCAAGCCAAGGCACACACCGCTAGCAAACCGACTGACACGATGGCCGAGCCCCACAGGCTGGCGGGTTTGAAATTGAACTTTTGAGCAACCTCGCGCACGGTGAAGTCCTGCGCTTTGCCCAGCAAACCTTGGGGTCGCAATGCCAATACGACTGCCATGGTCAAAAACACCAAAACCAAGGTGGACTGTGGAAAGAGCTGGGTGCCAAAGGCGTGGATCAAACCAATCAACAAGGCCGCCACGAAAGCACCCGTAACACTGCCCAGGCCGCCTGTGACGACCACGACAAAAGTCTCGACCACCACATTCACATCCATTTGCAGGGTGGCGGGCTCTCGCGGCAATTGCAAAGCGCCACCCAAACCGGCCAATGCGCAGCCCAACACAACCACGCCCAGCATCAGCGGTTTGGGGTTGACGCCCAGGGCGTCCAGCATCACGCGGTCCATGGTGGCGGCCCGCAGGCGGCGACCGAACTGGGTTTTGTGCAGCAACCCATACAAACCCAGCCAAACCAAAGGCCCCAGCGCAATCGTCACCAACTGGTATTGCGGAAAGTAGTTGCCTGCGATTTCAATTGACCCTTTGAGTCCCGGAAAACGCGGTGCAAAAACTTCGTCTGGCCCGAAGCCGAAGCGCATGGCGTCGTGCATGGCCAGCGTCAAACCAAAGGTTGCAACCAGTTGGTAAAGCTCAGGTGCGCCATAAAGTCGGCGCAGCAAGGTGAATTCGGCCACAGCCCCGGCGATGGCCGCGCAGCCAGCGCCCATCAGCATGGCCAGGGCATACAGCCAGGCGCTGTCGCCCCAGGCAGGGAACCAGTGGGTCACCCAATAGGCCGAAAACAGCGCGCCCAGCATAAAAAAACTGCCATGCGCAAAGTTGACGATGCGGGTCACGCCGAAAATCAACGTCAGGCCAGACGCCATCAGGAACAGCGTGGTGGCGTAACTCAGCCCGTTTAAAAACTGAATGGCGAAGGAACTCACAACGGGCTTTCAGCGCATCAAAATGGGGTTGGCTGGGGCTGGGGCTGGTTCAGGCGTGCTTTGGGCCATCGCAGCTTGCAAAACACAACGAGCCACGGGTCATTTGAACCGGCCAAGTTCTCAGGCTTCAATCCAGCCAATGGGTGAACTCTGCCGCAGGCACGCGGGGCGTGTGAAAGGTGTTGACGATGTCGCTTTCGTCGGCATAGCCCAACGCCATGCCGCAAACTAGCATTTCGCCCTCTGTTGCACCAATATGCGGCAAGATGATTTTGCCAAAACCGTTCCAGGCCGCTTGC
>JANPCR010000276.1:0-10369 GCA_031431035.1 Rhodoferax sp. | reverse complement strand
TCAATCATCGGCCCAGAAAATGCCTGGGATATCGAACCCCCCATGAGGTGTTCTACGCCCTCGAACTCCAACCCTTAAACTAGACGCTGTTGCACTTCGTACTGGAATCCAAGATTAAATAGGCCTCTAGCTCTCGAATATATTCAATAGTTTGCTATTATTAATATAGCAAATGGTTTCGAATAGTTTGTAGCCGGCTCACCCGTTTTCACCCCTCAAGCTCGATCGTGCGAGCGGCTTCATTCTCCACCGCCGCTCTCAATCTCAATGGTGGTTTTGGCCCCGGTCATTGCTCGGCGCAAGCCCGCCTGGCTGGGGTCGCGGCGTCGGAACCGGCCGCACGTAGGGTTGAGTATGCGGCTGCGCATAGGGCTGAGCCTGCGGCTGCGCATACGTCTGACCCGACGGATGTGGATAAAACTGCCCGTGCGGCCGTGCCTGCGGGTACACCACTTGCGCTACGGCGTGGTGGTCAGGCCGCCAGCCCTGTTGGCCATGGTGCCAACCGTGCCCAGCCGTGTTCCAGCCGTTGTGAACGCCCCGAGGCACGCCATAAACAATGGGTGCTGGCCGCACATAAACCACTTGTGGATTTTGGTAGACGACCTGCGGCTGCTGATAGAGCACTTGCGGCTGGCCATAGACAACCTGTGGTTGCGGGTAAACCACCTGGGGTTGCTGATAAACCACTTGGGGTTGCGAATACACCACCCGGGGTTGCTGGTACACCACCTGCGGTGAGGTCACCTGAATCGACCATTGAAAGTCATTGCCATTGGCCTGCGCACTGGTCGTCAAGCCGCCCGCAAAGGCCGCCACAGCAAGCACGGGCAGGCTGGCTTTTGAAAATACTGAAGACACAACTGAACGTCTGGTTTTCACATCAAACTCCTCAAACGGGCGTCGTCAGGTTGCCAAAATGGTCAATCACCTGATGCCCTGCTTCAATTAACGCGCGGCGCGGCGGTTGGCTTACCGCTTGCCCGGTGAATTGCGTTGCCAGACGTAACAGCCGTCAGGCAATAGCCCTTTAAAATCAAGGACATGCAAACCGACTTGGCCCCCATCCTTCAGCAAATTCACCTTGAAGCCCAAGACCTTTTTGGGCGCGGCAAGGTCGCCAACTACATTCCTGCGCTGGCCCAGGTTGAACCCCGCCAGTTTGGCATTGCGGTGGCGCTGGTCGATGGCCAAACTTATGAGGCTGGCCATGCGCGAACCGCGTTTTCGTTGCAAAGCATCACCAAGCTGTTTGCCTTTGTCTTGGCGCTTAAAGCCGTGGGCGATGAGCTCTGGACCCGCGTTGGGCGCGAGCCGTCGGGCGCAGCTTTCAATTCCATGGTGCAGCTAGAGACTGAAAAAGGCATTCCGCGCAACCCTTTCATCAATGCGGGTGCCTTGGTCATCACTGATATTTTGACCACCCGATATGCCCATTTGGACATTGCCCTGCTGGGAGCCCTGCGCCGCCTGACCGATGACCCCGACCTGCGCTGGAACGCCGCCGTTGCCAAGTCTGAACGCGACACCGCGCACCGCAACATGGCCATGGCCTATTTCATGAAAAGCTACGGCAACATCACCAACCCGCCAGAGCTGGTGCTGGACAACTATTGCCGCCAATGCGCCATTGAAATGAACTGCGCCCAGTTGGCCCAAGCCACCTTGTTTTTGGCGAATGACGGGCTGGACATTGGCACAGACCGCCTGGGCCTTGCCCGCCCTGGCGAGCAGTTTTTAAGTGCCGACGCCGCCCGCCGCGTGAATGCGCTGCTGCTAACCTGCGGTGCCTACGACGCAGCGGGCGACTTCGCCTACCGCATTGGCCTGCCCGTCAAGACCGGCGTGGGCGGCGGCATTGTGGCCATCGTGCCGGGCAAAGGCACTTTGAGTGTCTGGGCACCCGAACTGGACGCCAAAGGCAATTCGGTGATTGGGGCATTTGCTTTGGAGCGCTTGGTGCAACTGACGGGGTGGAACCATACTTCTGGCTAGGCGCTGAACGGGCAAAGGGCAGACTGAAGGTTGACGATGGCGCTGCCTTTGCGCAGCCCCGTGTCGCACCACTCGGCTGGCCCCTAAAATCCAACTATGAGTGCCCCCAAAAATACCCCTTCGAATTCAACCGCCAAACCGTCAGGGGCGGCCCAAGCCGACGCTGTAAAGCCCAGCAACTTCTTGCGGCAAATCATTGAAAACGACCTCGAAAAAGGCACCTACGCCAGCCGCCGCTGGGCCGGCAGCCCGGGTGAAGCCGCGCACCAAGCGCTGGGCCAGCCAGACCCCGCCAAAGTCCGCACCCGCTTTCCGCCCGAGCCCAATGGCTACTTGCACGTAGGCCATGCCAAAAGCATCTGCATCAACTTTGGCTTGGCGCGCGACTACGGTGGCGTGTGCCACCTGCGTTTTGACGACACCAACCCTGAAAAAGAAGACATTGAGTACGTCAACTCAATCTGCGACTCGATCAAATGGCTGGGCTTTGACTGGAACGGCAGCGCCACCGCACAGCCCTACCAGGCCAGCGACTATTTTGGGTTCATGTACCGCGCGGCCGAGTACTTGATTGAAGCGGGCCTGGCTTATGTGGACGAGCAAACCGTGGAGCAAATGCGTATCAACCGGGGCGATTTTGGCAAACCCGGTCTTGACAGCGCTTTTAGAACCCGCACGCCTGCCCAAAACCTCGCGCGTTTTCGTGAAATGCGCGATGGCCTGCACGAAGACGGCTCCATGGTGTTGCGCGCCAAAATCGACATGGCCAGCCCCAACATCAACCTGCGCGACCCAGCCATTTACCGCATTCGCCGCGCCACGCACCACAACACGGGTGACACCTGGTGCATTTACCCCATGTACGCCTACGCCCACCCGATTGAGGACGCGCTGGAGAACATCACCCACAGCATTTGCACGCTTGAATTTGAAGACCAGCGACCTTGGTACAACTGGCTTCTAGAGCGTTTGATAGAAGGCAAACTGCTGGTCAGCCCAGCCCCGCACCAGTATGAATTTGCCAGGCTCAACCTGACCTACGTGATCACCTGCAAACGCAAATTGGCGCAGCTGGTGTACGACCACAAAGTCAGCGGCTGGGACGACCCGCGCATGCCCACCATCGTCGGCCTGCGCCGCCGTGGCTACACGCCCGAAGCTTTGCAGCAGTTTGCCGAGCGCATTGGCGTGACCAAAAGCGACAGCTGGATTGATTACGCCACGCTGGAGGGTTGCCTGCGCGAAGACCTTGACCCCAAAGCCGCCCGCGCCATGGCTGTTCTGGACCCGATCAAACTCGTCATCACCAATTGGCCTGATGATGCAGCCACCTCCGACCACACCGCCCCAGTGCACCCACAAGCGCCCGAGCGCGGCACCCGCAGCTTCAAGTTTGGCAAAGCTCTGTGGATGGACGCCAGCGACTTTCAGGAAGTGCCCGAAAAAGGCTACCACCGCCTGTACGTTGGCAACCAGGTGCGCCTGAAGTACGGCTATGTCGTCAAATGCACCGGCTTTGCCAAAGACGCCGCAGGCAAAGTCATCGAAGTGCACGCCGAATACTTTGCCGACAGCAAAAGCGGCACCCCCACCAGCGGCAATTTCAAAGCCAAAGGCGTCATCACCTGGGTGGCCGTGGCCGACGCCATTCCGGCCGAAGTCCGCATTTACGACCGTCTGTTCAACGATCCCCAGCCCGACGCGGGCGGCAAAGACTTCATCGAAGGCCTGAACCCGAACAGCCTGAAAGTCGTCACCGCGATGGTTGAACCCTCATTGGGAAGCGCCTTACCAGATCAAAAGTTTCAGTTTGAACGGCATGGCTACTTTGTGGCGGATCGGGCGGATCATGCGGCGGGGAAGCTGGTGTTTAATTTGGCGGTGGGGTTGAAGGATGGGTGGGGGAAGTAAATTTCCACCGCAGTCTTCAACTCAATAGAATTGGTGCGATGAATCCTGCCTCAGTCTCAACTGCAACGCTTCTAGCCACACGCGCATTTGCCGCGCGAGTTGGCGCGGCCTACCCCACGCAGCGAGCCATTCTTTTCGGCAGTCGTGCGCGCGGTACCGCGCATGACGAAAGTGATGCGGACGTGGCCATCATCCTCAAAGGCAAGCCTGGCCACTTCATCAAAACAAAAATGGCGATGAACGATATTGCCTACGACATTCTTCTGGACACCGGTATTCGCATCCAGCCTTTGCCCGTGTGGGAGGGTGAATGGGCGCAACCAGATGATTATTCAAATCCACATCTGCTGCGAAATATTTCCGCTGAAGGCATTGCTTTGTGAATGCCTCCGAATTGATGGTCAAGGCGCATCGGGCGTTGGCCAGCGCCCATAAACTGCTGCAAGACGATGATGGCGATGGCGCATGCAACCGTGCCTACTACGCCATGTTTGATGCGGCACGCGCTGCGCTGATTGCGTCCAAAGCGCCAGTTCCGCCAGAAATTGCCAAGACCCACAGCGGGCTGATTTCCGCGTTTTCACTGCACTTGGTAAAACCTGGCTTTTTCCCTGTCGAACTGGGTCGATCCTTGAACAAAGCTGAGGACTTGCGACTTGTCGCCGATTACAAGGGTGACTCCATCGAGGCGGAGGAAGCGATTTGGGTGGTTCAGCAGGCGCAGGCTTTCATCGAAGAAGTGGACTTGCGTTTTATGGTCGGGTAAATGACGCCCCCTAGCCCCAGGAAACCAAAACAATCCACAGTCGCCGTGATTGCTGGCCCCAATGAAATGGTGCGGGCAAATCGACGACAGCGCCTTATTTGTTCAAGTAAGCCCTGGGCATTCTGGAATTCGTGAACGCAGATCAGATCACCGTAGGTTTGTCCGCATACTCCCTTTAACCGTCTCGTTTGAAGCGGGCCGCATCAGGCTCAAACGCCTGCGTAAATTGGCAGCGTCCAACGCTAGCTTTGCATTTGAGTCCACCCTCGCCAGCCGTACCTTCGCCTTGTTCCTCAGCCAATGCAAGGCCTAACCGCGCCAGTGTGCAGCACGTCCATGGCGTCAATGATGAGGGACGCATCAGTCGAGTTTTTGCCAGTGGTGTAGCTGAACTGCTGGATGGACTGGATCGCCAGGCGGTGCAGCACCTCTTTCCAGCCTTTGAGGTTGGTGGTCGTCCAGTCGCCGGAGGCGCGCTTGATGGTGGCCGTGCCGTAGCGCGACACCTCGGCCGGCAGTTCTTGAATGACGGATGCCTGCGCGTTGTCGGCGTCAATCAAGACGGCGAGCTTCTGGTTGGTGTTGGTTGCCATGGGTTCTCCGGTGTTTTCGCGATCGTACAGGGGTAATGCTCGGAGAAGTACTCTAAGAATTAGCTACATTTTATATAGCAATACATCGATATTAATCAGGAGCTAGAGCCATTATTTCTTTAAATTCTCAATTTTTTCAGAATTTAACGTTTCATATACCCAATTTGGGTATATTTTGACCGTTGCGACTCTTCCCGGTGGCATAGTTCGGCGGGTAGCAAACCTACTTTTTTTGACGTGACATTCAAATCGCGTCATTTAATTTGTCTCAATAAACACTTGTGCGTCAATTTAAATGACGCGATACTCGGGATTCTGGCAACCTGAGTCGAACACCATGCCCAAAGTAATACCTCCAGACGAGCTTGACAAGCTGGTTGCGCTGATCGCCTTGCAGCCTGACGGCGTTGGCATTGAAGCGCTACAACAATCGCTAGACGGCAGATTTCAGCGGCGCACGTTGCAGCGGCGGCTGGCCCTGCTCGTCCATTCGGGGCAGATTCAGATGCTGGGGGAGGCACGGTCAGTACGCTATGCCACGCCAGCAGCAAACCGTATGGCGCTAAATGTGCAGCTTCCCGTGGTCACGTTTCAGGCGTCAATCGAGTCCTACGTACCCATCTCCCCTGAGGGCCAGGAAATCAAGGCCTTTGTTCGCCAGCCCCGCCATTTGCGCGCACCCGTGGGCTACAAGCTGCAGTTTCTTGAGCAATACCATCCCAACCAAACGTTTTATCTGCCGCTTCGCCTGCGTGATCAATTGCACGCTATAGGCCGCTCGCCCGCCGACCATGCCCTGGCGGGCACGTTTGCCCGTGACATTCTGAATCGCCTATTGATCGATCTGTCGTGGGCTTCTTCGCAACTCGAAGGCAATACTTACAGCCGCCTGGACACCGAGCGACTTATTGAATTCGGGCAAGCCGCAGAGGGCAAAGATGCACTGGAAACGCAGATGATCTTGAACCACAAGGACGCGATTGAATACCTGGTGCGTGACCCGGCCAGTGCCAGCCTATCTGCCGACACCATCATTGCATTGCACGCGTTTCTGTCTGACGGCCTGATGGCCGATCCGGGCGCCGTTGGCCGCATCCGCCACCGGGCGGTGGAGATTGGAGGCAGCGTTTACATGCCGGTGGCCTTGCCGCAGCGTTTGGAAGAGTTGTTTGGCATCCTGGTCAAAATGGCAGCGGAAATTGCTGATCCATTCGAGCAGGCGTTCTTCCTGATGGTGCACTTGCCTCATCTGCAGCCATTTGAGGATGTGAATAAACGGGTGTCACGTTTGGCTGCCAATATTCCGTTCATTCGGCACAACCTGTGCCCTCTGTCTTTCATCGACGTACCGCAGCAGGCCTATATGGATGCATTGATCGGCGTGTATGAGCTCAACCGAATTGAGCTGCTGCGCGATGTGTTTATCTGGGCCTATGAGCGGTCTTGCCAGCAATATGTGGCTGTGAAGCAAAACCTCGTCCCGCCGGACATCCTGCGCTTGCTTTACCGCGCGGCATTGAGCGAGGTCATCGCCGCCATTGTGCGCAACGACGAGCCTGCAACCGAGGCACACATCCGCGCCCGGCTTCCAGCCACAGTGACGGCTGGCGACGAAGCCCACTTTGTTGCGCTGGCGTTTGCCGAATTCAAGGGCTTGCACCAGGGCAATGCGGTACGGTTTGGCATCAGGCCTCTGGAGTTCGACGCTTGGCTGACAAAGCATGCCACACCAGGCTTAGACCGGGCTCGACCAGCTACTCCCCCGTCAACCTCCTTAGCGCAACCCCACCCTCAAAACGCCCCATAAACCATGTCCTTGAAAACATGTCGGTAGTGCACGCGCTGGCCGGGGGCCTGCATCATCCAGATGGCGATGAGCTTGGCTTTGGGGTCGATCCAAAAGTAGGTGCCGCCTGCGCCGCCCCAGTTGATTTCACCCACATTGCCTGCATTGAAGGCTTCGCCCTCGGCGGTTCGCACGGCGTAGCCCAGGCCAAAGCCGAAGCCGGGGCCAGGCAGATAGCCAGTGCTGACACCAGGCGCACGGCTGGCGCGAATCAGGTCGGTGCCCAGGTGGTCAGCACCCATGGCTTTGATGGTTTGGGGCGACAAAATTCGCACGCCGTCCAGCTCGCCGCCATTCAGCACCATGCGGCCAAAGCGCAGGTAGTCGGCTGCGGTAGACACCATGCCGCCGCCGCCAGATTCAAAAATAGCGGGTTTGGTCAGGTTCAGCAGGCTAACGGCCTGTTTGCTTTCCGGGTCAATTTTGAAGGGCTCGGCAATGCGGTTTTGCTTGTCCGCGGGCACGTTAAAGCCAGTGTCTTTCATTTGCAGCGGGCCCAAAATGCGCTGCTGCAGGTAGACGCTAAGTGTTTGGCCAGACACCCGCTCAATCAAAGAACCCACCAAGTCAGATGACCGGCTGTACTCCCACATCGTACCGGGCACGTAGGCCAATGGCAGTGCCGCCAAAGTTTGCGCCAACTGCGTGTTGGTCATCTCGTTTTTGTGAATGCTAGCCTTCAAGTATTCAGACTTGACCAGCGATTTGCCAAACACACCGTAGGTAAGGCCCGAGGTGTGGCGCAGCAAGTCTTGCACGGTGGGGATGCGTGGGGAGGGCACTTTTTCAAGCACCATGTTCCCGCTGGAGTCTTTCTTTTCCACGCCCAACTGCATGTTTTTGAATTCGGGCATGTAGACCGAAATCGGGTCGCTCAGCTTCACGCGGCCGTCTTCAACCAGCATCATCAAGCCCACCGATACGATGGGTTTGCTCATGGAGTAAATACGAAAAATTGCATCGGCCGGCATGGCGGTTTTGCTCTCGCCGTTCAAATTGCCCACGGCGCGTTGGTGCACCAGCTGTCCATCGCGGTAAACCACCATCACGGCACCCGGCAAACGGGCGCTCGCCACGTCGCGGGCGATCAAGTCGTCCAATTTTTGCAAGGCTGCTTTGTTCATCGGGGCGACCGTGGCAGTCGGCCCCGGTACCACAGCAGCGCAAGCGCCCAACAGCAGCGATGAGCCCAGCAGGGTGACCCAAAACGGGCGGCGCAAGACCGACAATTTGGTTGATGCGGCATGGCACGTCATAGGAGTCCAGTCAAGTTGAATGAGGACGAAGAAAAGGATGCCTGACTTTGACCGAATTGGGTCATGTGGGCAGTCGCGCAGGAGTCAACCACCCCGATGATTGAAGCACTAGCCCAACTCCAGCGCCTCAAAAACCCGCACCGCCGCATAGGCGTCGTTCGCGGCATAAATCAGCTGCGCCTCGGTCAGTTGCAAGTTGGCCCAATTGCTGGTGGCGGCTTTCTTGCTTTTAATGAAACGCTGGTTAAATAGAACGGCCACGGCACCTTTCACGCCCATGTCTTTGCGGTAGCCGCGCTCCCGAAAAATCGTGTTCAGCTCCAAAATGCCTTGCGGCTCAATGCCCAGTTTGCTGATGATGCGCCTGCGGTCGTCGCCGAGGCCAAAACCAGCTTTGGCAATGCCGCCCAAGGCCAGCAAGTCGGCCACCACGGCGCGGCAGGCCAAGTCGTGCAATTGAAAAACCCAGGCGTGGTGGCGGGTTGAAAGTTGCACGATGTGCGGCCCGTCAGATTGCTCACCCACTTTGAACGTCGGCTTGGATTCCGTGTCAAAACCCCAAACGGGCGACGCGGACAAGGCGGTGTAGGCTTTGCTTGCACTTTGTTCCGAGGTCACCAGTGTGATGCGATCTAGGTCAAGTCGCTCAAAAGCGGGCAGCAAGGCAATGGCGTCTTTGTCGGGTGTCGGAATTTGGGTGTGCATGCGGCTTATCATCGTCGAATTCGCTTCGCTGCAACTGCAAATGCAGTGCAGAACCCTGCGGTTTCAAATTTTCTGGAGTCCTATGCAAGCCCTTGACATTGTGAAGTTCTGGTTTGACGAGCTGACACCTAAAGACCATTTTGTCAAAGACGCCGCTTTGGATGCGCGGGTGCGTGACCGGTTCAGTGCAACTTTGGCTCAAGCCGCGCGTTGCGAATTGTTTGGCTGGCGCAGCAGCTCAGAGGGTTGCCTGGCAGAAATCGTGGTGCTGGACCAGTTTTCGCGCAATATTTTTCGTGATTTGCCACAAGCCTTTGCGCAAGACGCGCTGGCACTGAGCTTGGCGCAAAGCCTTGTGGCCAGCGGGCTGGACCGCAGCCTGCCGCTGAACCAGCGCGCCTTTGCCTACATGCCCTACATGCACAGCGAATCGCGCCTGATTCACGAGCAAGCGGTGCTGGTGTTTGACCAGCCGGGCCTGGAGAACAACCTGGCCTTCGAACTGCGGCACCGGGCGATCATTGACCGGTTTGGTCGGTTTCCGCACCGCAATGCTGTTTTGGGGCGGGCCTCTACCCCTGAGGAAATTGCTTTTTTGACCGAGCCGGGCTCTTCGTTTTGACAGGATTGAAATGAACCCGACACTGGGCCAAGCGCCTCAAGCGCCTCAAACACCCCAGACCGCAGCCATCCCTTGCCCGTCGTGCAAAGCTCCAATGGCAGTCCACACCTTTGAGAGCGTGGGCGCGGGTCAGGTGGAGCTGGACTTGTGTTACTCGTGCCACGGCATGTGGTTTGACCCGCAAGAAAACCTGCGGCTGGCGCCAGCGGCAGTGGCCGAGCTGTTCAAGCTGCTGCACGAACACCGCGATGCGGCGCACACGCCATTGGCCTTGAAGGTCAATTGCCCGCGGTGCAAGTCGTCGCTAACGCACGGGTTTGACTTCGTGAGCAGCGGCCGCTACGTCACCTACCGTTGCCCCAAGCGCCACGGCAGGTTCAGCGCGTTTTCGTCTTTCATGATCGAAAAAGGCTTTGTGCGCCTCTTGACCCGTCCTGAAATTGACGACATTGCCCGCCGGGTTGCGGTGATCAACTGCACCAGTTGCGGTGCGCCGGTTGACATTCGCAAAGACCACGCCTGCCCACACTGCCGCTCGGCCTTTTCGCTGATTGACCCGGCGGCGGTTGAGAAGGCCCTGCATGGCTACATGACGGCTGCCCGGGGCTCCCAGGGCGTGAAACTGCCCCAACTGGCCGATGCCATGGTCATGCTGGAGCGCGACCGCCAACGCGC
>JANPCR010000275.1:0-3983 GCA_031431035.1 Rhodoferax sp. | reverse complement strand
GTCACACTTGCGGCTATTTGTTGTGTAACGGCGTCAGATTAAGCCGTTTGGCGCGACCAACCCTGTCAGAATCATCTCAATGCACACGCTCTACGACTCAGAAACCTACTCGGTCACCCACATGCTGGCGAACGCCATGGCGGTGGATGGCAGCGCGGATCGGGCCGTACCCGCCCCACCTGCCGAACCGGTTCAGCAACTGCTGCGCCATGGCTTCGAAATTGTCGACAAACGCAGCGGCAAAGAGGTGTACCTGGACGGTTCCTGGGCCGAGCTGTTTCAGCAGCATATTTCCGCCTGGCAGCTCAAAACCCCGACGCAAGAAGAAGTTGAAGACACGCTAGAGCAGTACGCAGAGCTTGCGCAAAACCCGGTCGTGATTCACTGACCTTCAGCGGATTTTTTGGCGCTGCGGCTGGCTTGCTAGCCCAAAAAAGCACGAAAACAGCCTCAAAAATTGAAAAAAGAACCTGCAGGTTCTTTTTTTGCTTTTGGGCCTCAAAAATGCCAAAATATCAATCAAATCGGCCTCTAGCTCCCGAATAATATAAACTTATTGCTATATAAATTATAGCAACTTGCGGAAGCTGTCAAACTGCCCATAGTGAGATTTGAGCCAGCCCAGTTCAGAGATCACGCAAAATCGCGCTATGAGCAAGGCCTTCACCAAAGAATCAGATTCTGACGACGACAGCGACGACAGCGCGCCTGTCGCAGCCCTGCCCGGCGGTGGCAAAAACTACATGACGCCCGAAGGCTATGCCCGCATGCGGGCCGAACTGTTCGAGCTGATTGACACCGAACGCCCCAAAATCGTCGATGTGGTGCATTGGGCGGCCAGCAACGGCGACCGCTCTGAAAACGGCGACTACATTTACGGCAAAAGGCGTCTGCGCGAGATCGACCGGCGCATTCGCTTTTTGACCCAGCGCCTGGAAATCGCCGAAATTTCCAACCCCAGCGTGCATTTTGGCGGCGACCAGGTCTTTTTTGGCGCGACGGTGACCTATGCCGACGCGCAGGGGCACGAGCGAAGCATCACCATTTTGGGCATTGACGAGGCCGACAGCACCCAAAACCAGGTCAGTTGGGTGTCGCCCATCGCCCGAACCTTGCTGAAGTCTCGGGTGGGCGATGTGCTCAAACTGCCCACCCCGGCAGGTGTTGAAGAGATCGAAGTGATCGCCCTGAGCTACCCCAAACCGACCGATTTGGCGAAATCAGGTCGTTAGGGGGCCCCGAGGAATCAATCCGCCTTGGCCTAAAGCAAAGGCGCTGCGCCTGCAACAGCACCGCCAGCGCCGCCCGAACCGCCCGAACTACTCGCAATTCCGTTCGATGCCTCAATGCGCCGAACCCCCAAAACCGATGGCGTGCGTTTCAAGTTTCTGAGGGCCGTGGCCAGGTGGGTGACATCACGCACCGCCACCAAGAAACGCATGTCGGTGACATCTTGCGCGCCACTTTCGTCCATCACCACATGGGCAATGTCTGCTTCAGCATTGGCCAACGTGGCTGCCACCCGGGCCAAAACGCCCTTGCCGTTGGCCACCGTGACCAAAATCTCGGTTTCAAACGGGCGTTTGGGCTCGTCAGACCATTCCACTTCAATGAAGCGGTCGGCGTCTTTGCTCAGCAGCTTTTTGGCAATGGCGCATTGGGTGACATGCACCACCAAGCCCTCGCCCCGCCCCAGGTAGCCCACCACCGGGTCGCCGGGGATGGGTCGGCAACAGGTGGCAAATTTGACCGATGCGTTCTCGCCACCGTCCAGCGCCAACACGCCCAGCGACGGCGTGGTTTGGGCGGCAAACCGCTCGCGGGTCAGCAAAATGGCGTCGGGCCGCTGGCCGGTTTCAGCCAGCAGACTGACCATGCGCTTGGCCACAATCGTCGCAATGCGTTTGCCCAAGCCCACGTCGGTCATCAGTTCCGCGCGGGTGCGGTTGCCAGTGAAGCGCAACAGCTTTTCCCAAAGCGCCTGGTAAGCGGGGTCGTCATCCGGGAATTTTTCAATCCCTTCAGAGCGCAGCGCCTGCGACAGCAGCCGCTCGCCCAGGTTCTCCGATTCGGCATGCGCCATGGTTTTCAGGTGGTGCCGAATTTTGGAGCGGGCCCGCGCGGTGCGTACAAAACTGAGCCAAGCCGGGTTGGGCACCGTGCTGGCCCCCGTCACCACTTCCACCACGTCGCCGTTTTTTAGCTCGGTTCGCAGCGGCACATGCTCGCCGTTGATCTTGGCCGACGAGGTGTGATCCCCCACGTTGCTGTGAATCGCGTAGGCAAAATCGACCACGGTGGCACCACGCGGCAGGGCCAAAATTTGGCTTTTTGGGGTGAACACATACACCGCGTCTGGAAACAGGTCAACCTTGACGTGATCCCAAAATTCGGCAGCGTCGCGGGTTTCGTCTTGAATGTCCAGCAGCGACTGCAGCCACTGCGTGCCCAGCCGGTCCGCCGCCGCGCCATCCAGATTGTTGGCTTTGTAAAGCCAGTGCGCGGCCACCCCGGACTCGGCCACCACATGCATGGCCTGGGTGCGCAGCTGAAATTCAATGTTCACGCCAGACGGCCCCACCAGCGTGGTGTGCAGCGACTGGTAGCCGTTGAGCTTGGCAATGGCAATGTGGTCTTTGAACTTGCCCGGCACGGGTTTGTACAACTGGTGCAAGGTGCCTAAGGCGGTGTAACAGTCGCCGACGGTGGGCACCTGAACCCGAAAGCCGTAAATATCGGTCACTTGCGCAAAACTCAGGTGCTTTTGCGCCATTTTTCGGTAAATCGAGTAGTGCGATTTTTCACGTCCTGAAATTTTGACCTTCATGCCGCTGCTGGCAAAGGTGGCTTCCACCTCGCGCTGCACTTTTTGCACCAGGTCGCGGCGCCGCCCGCGGGCTTTGGCCACGGCCTTGGCCAAAATCTCGTAGCGCCAGGGCCGCATATGCCGAAACGCCAGGTCTTGCAGCTCGCGGTAGGTGGTGTTCAGCCCCAAACGGTGGGCAATGGGGGCGTAAATCTCAAGCGTTTCGGACGAGATGCGATGCCACTTGTCGCGCGGCGCGTCAGACAAAGTGCGCATGTTGTGCGAGCGATCCGCCAGCTTGATCAAAATCACCCGAACGTCGCGTGCCATGGCCAGCAGCATTTTGCGAAATGACTCGGCCTGGTTTTCTTCGCGGGTGTTGAAGTGCAGCTTGTCCAGCTTCGTCAGGCCGTCGACCAGCTCGGCCACGGGCGAGCCAAATTTCTCGACCAATTCCGGCTTGGTCACGCCGCAGTCTTCAATCGCGTCGTGCAGCAAGGCCGCCATCAGCGCCTGGGCGTCCAGCTTCCAGTCGGCACATTGGGCCGCCACGGCAATCGGGTGGGTGATGTAGGGCTCGCCACTGTTGCGAATTTGGCCCAAATGCGCTTCGTCGGCAAATTTGTAGGCTTGGCGAACCTGGCTAAGGTCTGTGGCGCTCAGGTAATCCAACTTGGCGGTCAGACCCGCAAAACTGGCTGCCGCCGCGTTGGTTGCGGCGGCGCTGGGCAGCGTCACCCTCGCCCGGGCCGGTTTGGCTTTGGCTTGCGCAACAGGGGGTTCAAAAGCGGTGCCCATAGGCTTGAATATAGCGTGTCGCAGGCGTTTTTCGGCCAAAAGGGACATGTTCGGCATCAAGCTTGCAACAGGCTTGGGCAATTTGCCAGCGCGAGCAGGACCGAAATAGGTTGCCCCATGAAAAAAGCACCGCAAGCGGTGCTTTTTTGGGAGCGTGCAAGCGCTTTACAAAGGCACTTTTTTCAGCATCTCAATGCCGATTTTGCCCGCTGCAATTTCGCGCAAAGCGGTGACGCCAGGCTTATTTTTGCTCTCAATTTTGGCGGTGTGGCCCTGGCTGAGCATGCGAGCGCGGTAAGTTGCAGCCAAAACCAGTTGAAAACGGTTGGGAATCTGCGCAAGGCAATCTTCGACAGTGATGCGGGCCATGAAATCTCCA
>JANPCR010000274.1:0-4519 GCA_031431035.1 Rhodoferax sp. | reverse complement strand
GTGAGCCGTTTGAAATAGTGGCTGATGGGGTATTCGTCGGTCACGCCGTTGCCGCCATGCAATTGAATGGCCTGCTGCCCCACAAAGCGCATCGAATTGCCCAGTTGGTACTTGGCGCGGGCCATGGCAGCGCGGCGCTCTGCGGGGTCGTCGTTTAGCTTGAGCGATGCGTAGTAGCTCATGGAGCGAGCCAATTCCAGCTGCATTTTCATGTCTGCCGCGCGGTGGCGCAGGGCCTGAAAGCTGCCAATCGCCACGCCAAACTGTTTGCGGGTGTTGACGTACTCTGCGGTGATGGTCATGGTGGTGTCCATCACGCCCACCGCCTCGGCACAGCTGGCGGCAATGCCAATGTCAACGCCATGTTCCAGCGCGGTCAGGCCGTCTAGCGTGATCAGGGTTGCGGGGGCGTTGTGCAATTTGAGTTCGGCGGCGCGGCCCCCGTCTTGTGTGCCATAGCCCCGGGTGGTGACGCCCGCGGCACTTCGCTCCACCAAAAACAGCGCGATGCGGGTGCCCACGACGGCAGGCACGATGAACGCATCGGCCATGTCGCCCACGGGGACAATGCTTTTGGCGGCGGTGACTGTCCAGCCGTCGCCCGCCTGGGTGGCGGCGGCTTGGCAAATGTCCAGGTTGTAGCGGGCCGCACGCTCTTGGTAGGCCAGCACGAGCAGGGTGCTGCCGTCGGCAATTTTGGGCAACCAGGCGGTTTGCACAGCGGCAGGCGCGTAGCCTGCCAGCAGCGCGCTTGCAATCAGCGTTTGCGCCAAAGGTTCAAGCACCAGGCCACGGCCTAGCTCTTCCATCACCACCATCGCGTCAATCGGCCCCAGCCCCAGACCACCGTGCGCATCAGGCACGAAAAGCCCCGTCAAGCCCAGTTCCGCCAGTTCACCATAGGCCTCGCGCGAGAACCCTCCCGCCTTGTCGATAGCACCCCGGCGCGCAAAGCTATAGCCCTTGTCAACCCATTTGCGAACCGCGTCGCGAAGTTGTTCCTGGTCGTCGCTAAAGTCAAAGTTCATAAATCACCCCGAAGTCGTCGTATTCAAAAAAAAGAAAAAATCGTCACCTGCATTCATCGCTAAAGAACCCCCTCGTGGAGGGGGCCCGGGGAGCCCCACAGCCGCGCAGCGAAGACCTTGCCGAGCGTTAGCCGAGCACGGTCGCAGCCACGATGTTGCGCTGCACCTCGTTGCTGCCGCCGTAAATGGTCGTTTTGCGCATGTTGAAATAGGTGGACGCCAGCGGCGCGCAATGGGCAGCACCCACAAATTCGCCTTGCCAGCCGGCCTGCATGGCTTCGTCCATCAAGGGTAGGGCATAGGCACCTACGGCCAGCATCATCAGTTCGGCATAGCGCTGCTGAATTTCGCTGCCGCGAATTTTGAGCAAACCCGCCACGTCCAGCGATTGCTTACCCGATTTCTCGGCAGATAACACCCGCAAAACCATCATCTCCAGCGCCACCACGTCCACGTCGAGCTTGGCAATTTCATCGCGGAAACGGGGGTCGTCCAGCATGCCTTCGGTTTTGGCGATGCGTTTCAGGCGCTCAAGCTCGCGTTTGGAGCGGTTCACGTCGGCTATGTTGGTGCGCTCGTGGCTGAGCAGGTGCTTGGCGTAAGTCCAGCCCTTGTTTTCTTCGCCAATCAGGTTCTCAACGGGCACTTCGACGTTGTCAAACCAGACTTCGTTGACTTCCACGCTGCCGTCAATCAATTTGATGGGGCGCACGCTGACGCCTTTGGATTTCATGTCAATCAGCAAAAAGCTGATGCCCGTTTGCGGCTTGCCGTCGTTGCTGGTGCGAACCAGGCAAAAAATCCAGTCGCCGTGCTGGGCCAGCGTCGTCCAGGTCTTTTGGCCGTTGACCACGTAATGGTTACCCACGCGCTCGGCTTTGGTTTTGAGCGATGCCAAGTCAGAGCCAGAACCGGGCTCGCTGTAGCCCTGGCTCCACCACACGTCGCCGCTGGCAATGCCGGGCAAGAAGCGCTGCTGCTGCTCGGCGCTTCCAAACGCCATGATGACCGGGGCCACCATGACTGGGCCGAACGGCAAGATGCGCGGCGCGCCCGCCATGGCGCATTCTTCTTCAAACAGGTGTTTTTGCACCGATGTCCAGCCGGGTCCGCCAAATTCTTTGGGCCAACCGTAAGCTAGCCAGCCTTTTTTGCCCAAAATTTTGGACCAATCTTCCATGTCGGCCCGGGTTTGGTGCAAGGAATTTTTTACTTTGTGCGAAATGTGCTCGGGCAAATTGGCGGCCACCCAGGCGCGCATGTCTTCGCGAAATTTCTGCTCTTCGGGGGTAAAAGTCAAGTCCATGAAGGTTCTCCACTCAATAAATTCAAAGTTCGGTCGTCGTCTGACGGCTTTTTAGCACGGTCGTTCGTTTGTTGATGTCCAAGGGGCGACAAGCAATTTAAACACCCAGTTCAGCGCACAATTTTTGCACCTTTTCGCGCAACTGCGAAACCTCAGTTTCCAATGTCGCAATTCTTTGTGCCATGGCGGCTAGGCTGTTGGCGTGGCCTGCCGCAAAGTTGCCGCTGGCGTCGCCGCCCATCGCCGTCAAATCGGGTACGCCGCAGAGCAAATGCGTCCACCGCTGCTCGCGCGTGCCTGGGGCGCGGGGCAGCTTGACGACCAAGGGGCCGCCTTTGTCGACTGAGCGGTCTTGCAGCTCCTCCAAAAATCCGTCTACCGATGAAATATCGGCAAATTTGTACCAGCGCTCGCTGTTCAAACGCAGTTCACCCGCGGTTTGCGGGCCGCGCAGCATCAGCAAACCCAGCAGCACGGCCGATTGCTCGGGCACCTTGATGCCGCGCTGAAAGTTGTGTTCAAACCGCAAAACGCGGCCTACCGAGGCCTCGCGCACCAGGTTCAGTGACTTTAGATTGTCCAGCGCGGCGGCGGCTTGGGCCTCGCTCAGGTTCATCAGCGGCTCGCGGCTGCTTTTTTGGTTGCAGCCCAAAACCAGGGAGTTCAGCGACAAAGGGTAACTGTCGGGCACGGTGCGGGCTTTTTCCATCAGCGTGGCCAAAACTCGGGCTTCGTCGGCAGACAAGCAGAGGGGCGGCGCAGCCTGCGTGCCTGGGGCTTCGGTATCTTCTAGGGGATCGTTTTGCAAAGTGATAATCCTGTCATGAAAAACATTGTCATTTTGATCTCGGGCGGTGGCTCCAACATGCTGTCTATTGTGCGGGCAGCCGAGCGGGGTGCCTGGGCGCAAAAATACGGGGTGAAGGTGGCAATGGTCATTAGCAACCGGCCTGACGCGAAGGGCCTGCAACTGGCCCAAAGCCATGGCATTGCAAACCAGGTGGTCGATCACAAGGCCTTTGCCAGCCGCGAGGCGTTTGAGGTGGCGCTGTCAGCGGCAGTTGCAGCCGCTGAGCCCGCCTTGGTGGTGTTGGCGGGTTTCATGCGCATTTTGTCACCCGCATTTGTTAGCCAGTTTGAAGGCCGCATGGTCAATATTCACCCCTCGCTCTTGCCTGCATTCCCGGGTTTGCACACCCACCAGCGGGCGATTGACGCGGGTTGCAAAGTGTCCGGCGTGACCGTCCACCAGGTGACGGCTGAGCTGGATCTTGGCCCGATTTTGGCGCAGGCGGTGGTGCCGGTATTGCCAGGCGACACGGCTGGGCTGCTGGCTGCCCGCATCCTCACGCAGGAGCATTTGATCTACCCACAGGCTGTGTTCAATTTGCTATGTAAATAATAGCAAACTATTGAATATATTCGAGAGCTAGAGGCCTATTTTATTCATACTTTGGCCAAAATAGCGGTTTTTTCAGAAAAAAGAACCTGCAGGTTCTTTTTTGCCAAATTAGCATAGTTTTCATATCACCGGCGATATCAAGTCACCGATTCATCGTCAATTTTGGAAAACCGCGGTTGGCTGAAGGGCGCAGCTCCTAAAACCGCTCCTAAAACGGTTCCTGCGTCGGTTCCTGCGTCGGTTCCAGAAACCAACGGCATCACAACCAAGGCTCCCACCGCGTCAACCCGCTCGGCAAACATGCCAGCAGGCCGCACCCAAAGGCCTTGTTCGCCATACAGGGCGCGGTAAATCGTCATCGGCTCCAGGGTTTCGCTGTGCCGTGCGGTGCCAATCACCTCGTACAGGCCGCCTTTGTAATGGCGGTAGCGCCCTGGCGGGGTGGTGATCAAGGCGGGAAGGGTCTCGGATGGCATGGGAAATCGATTCAAAAACGAGGGTAGTGCAGAAGGGCAAAGTGTCGCGGCAACGACTCCAGCCAGAGCCTGCATGGGACAATAGAGGGCTATGCACCCAAAAGCCCTGTTGGACGCCTGCGCTGAACTTGTCAGGCTGTCTCTTAAATTCGACGCGTCTACCGATGCTATTGTCGCCAAGTTTTACCGAGACAACCGGGGCCTGGGGCCGCGTGAACGCGCCACCCTGACCGAGACGCTTTACAACGTTTTGCGCAAAAAGCAGCTGTTTGACCATTTCGCACCCAGCGGAAGCGGCTCCAAAGAG
>JANPCR010000273.1:0-17031 GCA_031431035.1 Rhodoferax sp. | reverse complement strand
CAACGAGATCAACATGGTGCCCTTCATCGATGTGATGTTGGTGCTGTTGATTATTTTCATGGTGACGGCGCCCTTGATTTCACCCAGTGTGATTGACCTGCCCAGCGTCGGCAAAGCCGCCAGAACGCCCGATCAGGTGATTCAAATCATCATTGGCAAAGACGAATCGCTGACTCTAAAAAACCAAGAAAAATCGGCACCAGTTGCCATGAAGGATTTGGTTCGCGCAGTTAAGGCAGCACAAAACTCCTCTGCAACAGGCAAACCCGCAACGCCCAAAGCGACAACCGGTACGGCGGTGGCCACCGGACCAGCACCCACCAATGGCGTCCCAGCCAGCAACACGGCCATCGTGATCAGCGCTGACCGCAACGTCAAATACGAAACGGTGGTCAAGGTCATGGACACCCTGCAGCGCGCGGGTGTTCAACGGGTTGGGCTATCGGTTCAGCTGGTCAATTGAGTTTTAAAGTGAGGTCGAACTCGTCGATATGACTGCTAGCGCCCACCCGTCTGCACAGCGGTTTGAGTTTGCACCGCCGCCCACGGCTGGGTTGGTGCGGTCTTTCGGTTTGGCCGTTTTGGCGCATGCGGTGTTGGTGGCTGCCTTGACTTGGGGCGTGCAATGGAAACGAGACGGCATTACCCTCACGGCGGAGGCGGAACTTTGGGCCAGCGTGCCAGAGGCCGCAGCGCCCAAACAGATCGAGCCACAAGCCGCGCCCGCACCCGCCCCGGCTGTCGTCGCGCCGCCCCCAGCGCAGCCCGCGCCCGCCGCAGTGCCCAACCCAAGTATCGCCATTGAACAAGAGAAGAAGCGGCAACTCGATGCCAAGCGCGTGCAAGATGCGCGTGCCGATCTGGACAAAAAACGAATCGAGCAGCAACGCGCAGCGGACAAGGCCTTGAAGCTTGAAAAGGCCCAGGCGCTTGAAAAGGAAAAAGACAAAAAAACCGCTGAAGACAAAAAGAAAACTGACCAAAAGCTCGCGTTGACCAAGCAAGCCGCCTTGGCTGACGCCAAAAAAACTGAGGAGCAGCGCAAAGAGAACATCAAACGAATCACTGGCCTCGCGGGTGCCACTGGCAGCGCCAATGCGGCTGGTACGGCATTGCAATCGGCAGGTCCATCGCCTGGCTACACGGGCCGCATCATTGGGCGAATTCGACCCAATATTGTGTTCACTGAGGATGTTGTGGGCAATCCGCAAGCCGTGGTTGAGGTGCGAGTGGGTCCAGACGGCGCGATTTTGAGCCGCAAAATCATCAAAGCGAGTGGCAACGCCGCCTGGGACGAGGCGGTGCTGAAAGCCATCGACAAAACCGAAGTCTTGCCGCGTGATCTCGACGGGCGGGTTCCGCCGTCGATGGAAATCAGTTTCCGGCCCAAGAATTGAGATTGCGGATGGTGGCCTTCGATGAGTCAATTGCTACTTTTTATATAGCAAACTAATGATATTATCCGAGAGCTAGAGGCCAATTTGACTCATAATTTGGTGAAATTTGCCCATTTTTAGCATTTTTCACAAATCTGATATCACCGGTGATATGAAGTCTTCCATTGGCATGTTGAAACCGCCCTCGGGGCAAGCACTGAAGTTTGGAGGCCTTGCCCTCTGAAAACCCCACCACAATCGAGCGTCGCAACTTGCTTCTTCTGACCTGAATCGTCTTTGTGCCAATTTTCAGCCTTCACTTCGTCAAAATTCGCTTGATAGCCGCCTTGGCTTGGCTATTGATTGCCACCGGCGCAATGGCAGCGCCCTCCTCGCCCAGCTTCGCGTTTTATTACGGGCGCGACATTCCCTGGGAAGCCTTGGGGGCGTTTGACGTCGCTGTGGTGGAGCCTGGCAACGTGGGGCCTGCCGGCTGGCGCCATCGCCTGAACCCCAGCACCACGGTCGCCGCCTACATTGCGGTGGGTGAAGTCCACCCAACCCGCGCTTACTTCAAGCAAATGCAGCCGCAGTGGAAGCTTGGGTCCAACCCGGCCTGGGGTTCCATTGTGGTGGACCAGGCCGCGCCAGGCTGGTCTGCGTTTTACCTGCAAGAGGTGGTTAAACCGCTTTGGAATCAAGGCTTTCGGGCGTTTTTTTTGGACACGCTGGATTCGTTTTATCTGGTGGCCAAAACGCCAGAAGCGAGGCAAAAACAGATCGCAGGTATGGCCAATCTGGTGCGTGAAATCAAACGCGCCTACCCCGATGCCAAATTGATTTTCAACCGCGGATTTGAAATCTTGCCCGAGGTCAACACCCTCGCCTACGCCGTGGCCGCCGAATCACTTTTTCAGGGGTGGGACGCAGGTGAGAAGAAATACAAAGAGGTTCCTGCTGCCGACCGGGATTGGATTCTGGCCCAGTTGCGCAAATGTCAAACCGAATACAAGCTGCATGCCATCGCCATTGATTATGTAGCTCCGGCAGATCGCGCTTTGGCGCGGCGCACCGCACAAAGAATCAAAGGCCTGGGACTTATTCCGTGGGTCACCAACCCTGCCATCGACATGCTGGGTGTCGGTCAGGTGGAAGTATTACCGCGCCAGATCCTGGCCCTGCACGATGAACCGGGCCACCTGGCCGATGTCGCGCTGCACGCGGTTCATCGCCTGGGTGCCCTGCCGCTGAACTACCTGGGGCTGGACATGCGCTATGTGTTTCACACCTCGGCCGAATTGGAAGACGTGGCAAACCGCCCGTTGGTGGGCCGTTTTGCAGGTGTCGTGACTTGGTTCACCCGGGGTGATTTGCAAATGAACCCGGCGCTCAGCACCGTGCTTGACGCTGCGCGCGAGCAAGGCGTGCCATTGGTCATGCTGGGCGACCTGCCCGGCGCATCAACATTGGACGCTTTGGGCGTGAAGGAAACTGACAGCGTGCGTCTGAACAATCCCTTGCGTATCGGCAAAAAGTCGCAGTATGTCGGCTTTGAGATTGAACCTCTTGCCACCCTGGATAGCTTCACGCCCTTGTCCGTTCAGACTAAGCCGGCAGACGTCTGGCTGCAACTCAGCAGCGAAGCAGGCGCGTCAGCCGATGTCATTGCGATCACCTCCTGGGGTGGCTTGGCCGCTGATCGCCATTTCATGGTCGACCTGCCAGGCGACGCCGGATCTCGCTGGGTGGTCAACCCTATCGAATTTTTCAAGTCGGCGCTGAAAATTCGCGGCGATTTGCCAGTGCCCGATGTCAGCACGGAAACCGGGCGACGACTGCTGCTGGCGCATGTCGATGGGGATGGGTTTCCGAGTCGGGCTGAGATCCCTGGCACACCGCTTGCCAGCGAGGTCATGCTGAAGGAATTTTTGGAACGCTATCGCTTGCCGATTGCGGTGTCGGTGATTGAGGGCGAAGTGGCACCGGGTGGCCTTTACTCTGCCCTGTCGCCCTTGATGGAAAAAACGGCTCGGCAAATATTCAACCTGCCACATGTCGAAATTGCCAGTCACACCTACAGCCATCCTTTTTACTGGGCGGACGCCGAGCTTGGCACCCAAACGGCAGGGCGTGCGGTGAGCCTGACCCTTCCCAACTACCGGTACGACGCCAACCGTGAGATCTCGGGCTCGCGCGACTATGTGGACAAGCTGGCCCCCAAGGGAAAAAAAACCCGACTGCTGCTGTGGAGCGGAAACACCGAGCCATTGGCCACCCCCGTTCGCCTGGCGTATGAAGCGGGCATGCTCAATATGAATGGCGGCTTTACCACAGCCTCGCAATCTGAACCGACACTGACCCTGATTGCTCCGCTTGGCATGATGAAAGGCGACTATTTTCAGGTCTATGCGCCCATGCA
The DNA here is from genome assembly GCA_031431035.1 of Rhodoferax sp. Lineage (GTDB taxonomy): Bacteria > Pseudomonadota > Gammaproteobacteria > Burkholderiales > Burkholderiaceae_C > JANYCG01. Next base: position 13,236 of record JANPCR010000273.1, on the reverse strand, counting down.
GAACGAGAACGTATACACCAATTTGTGGACTGGCCCTTTTTATGGTTTCGAGCGGGTGATAGAGACCTTCAAGCGCACTGAAAGCCCGTTGCGGATCAAACCCGTCAACATTTATTACCACACCTACATTGCCACCAAACGCGCCAGCATCGCGTCCTTGCACAAGGTTTATGGCTGGGCGGAGCAAGAGCTTCAACAGCAGCGGCTGCACCCCATTTTTGCCACCGAATACATTGAACGCGTGCTGGATTGGCGCCGCGCCACGGTCGCCCAAACCGACACGGGGCTTGAGCTTCGTGGCGGCCAGCACTTAAGGCAATGGCGGGTGGACGCCGCCGCTCTGCGTCCCTTTGTCGGATCTACCCAAGGCATCGCCGGGTTCAAGGTGCATGAAGCCAGCCTGTTTGTGCATGCGTCGGAACCGGTTGCCCAATGGACTGTGCAACTCGCAGCGCAACCGGCCTTTTATGTGGAATCAGCCAACGCCAAGCTAGTGGCGTGGGAGTCCAAAGCTGGCATGCAGCAGCTTCGTTTTGATGGCCATTTGCCGCTGCACGCCCGTGTTTTTGCTCCGCGATGCGAGCTGCAGGCAAGTTCGGGCCTAAAGTCAACTCGCCGTGGCGATTGGCTGGATATCGAGAGTCCTTCCGTTGGCAAAACGTCGCTCGTACTCCGTTGCACCGAATGACTCGGCGCGCAGCCGCGTCCTTTCATGGAGCGCCCTGACTGGCATCGGTGTGCTGGCCTTGGGTGCGCTGGTTTTGGTGTTTCCGCGCACCGACCTGTTGACAATCTTGCGCGGCGAAAGCGCCCAAGGCAACCGCGACCTGTCCATCGCGTACCTGCGAAACCTCATCCGCACTGAGCCGAACGACCTGGGGCTGCAACTGCTGCTGGTCGAAAAGCTGCTGGATGGTGGCGACTTTGCAGCCACCCGATTGGCCCTGACCAAGGCCCTGCCTTTGGCCCGCGCTTCGCCAGAAGGGCAGATTGCGTGGGACCGGTGGGACTTGGCGATTTGGCAAACACGCCTCGCCAAGGCCCAAACCAGTGGTGACCTTGCCGAAAGCAGAGGCGCGGCGGCTGAACTGATGGCACGACTGAAACGTCGTGTGGACAGCCCTGCAAGCTCGGGTGGCGTCACCAATGCCCAAGAGGTATTCGCGTTGGACAGCGCACTGGGTAATCTGCAAGGCGCTTTGGGCGTCGCTGGTAGTCCGCTCATGGACGAGGCGAAAAACATCCATAGGCTGCTGCTAGCGCGCTTGTTGACGCTGCCGAAGGTCAATTCAAAAGACCTTGCCCGCGCGGGCACTCTGGCACTGGCCGACGGGCAGTTTCAGCAATCCAGCGCCCTTTTCTTGTTGGCGCGACAAAGAACCGACGATTCGACGACCCAACTTCAACTGCTCAAACGGGCGGTGCAGGCTCAACTGGCAAGTGGCGAGCCGCGCCTGGCTTGGAGGCTAGCTTCCGACGAACTCAAAAACCTGCCCTCAGGTTCGCCCGATCACTGGTGGTTGGCTGAACTGGCTCTGGGCGCGGCAGAGCCGCGTGAAGCGGGCCTGGCATTGCGTCGATATTGGCCATCAAAAGTCAACCTGGAGAGTTTGAGCACCTCCATGACGCCAGTGCAAGTGCAATTGGCCTGGGACATATTTTCTGCCGCGGGTGACTTGCCCAGTGCCCTGCAAATGGCAGACGTGGCGCTTTTGCAAGGCCCTGGCAGCGTGATTTGGCTTGAACGAAAGGCCCAAACCTCCGAATGGGCCGGTCGTGCGCCCCAGGCCTTGGCAAGTTGGCTTGTCCTCATGAAGCAGGGACAACGCAGTGCTTTGGGTGATCGGGCTTTGAGCAATGTGTTTCGCCTGGCCCCCATGCTTTACAACGACGACGCTTTGTTGGCAGCATGGCTCGCTTTGGCCAAGCAAAGGCCACTGACGATTGCTGAGGCCACTCAAGTGGTCGACTTGTATGAAAAGCTTGGCGCGGTTGACCAGGCGCTCGCATTTGTCAGGCAACAGCAGAGCCTGGGCGGACAAGGCAATCAAACCAAGCCAAGCCACTGGCAGAGCGCTGAGGCGAAATTGCTGGAGCGCGTGGGTCGCACAAGCGAGGCGATTGAGGTGCTGGAGCAAATGCGGCAGGTTGGCTTGAGCGCCCCCGACGCCATGCTGCTGGCCACCATTTACCTGCGCAAAGGGCAGCCGCCCCTGGCCTTGCGCGCTTTGCAGTCCGTGCAACAAGACAAAGGTCCGCTTGACGCTGACTATTGGAATTTGCTGGCCGATTTGGCCTATTTGGCTGGGCAACGCTCTTTGGCCCTGCAGGCCCTTGACCAGGTGATGGCCATTGGCAAGCCGCAGGCGTTTCAGGTTGAACGCGCCATTCGGCTGCGCCTGGACATTGGCTCGTTCGCTGACGCAGCCCAATTGGCCGCCAAGATGTACCCCCGGTTTCCCCAGGACAACTTGGTGTACGCCTGGATTGACGCCATCAGCGCGCAAGGCCCGCCCACAGGTCTTGCCAGCCTGCTTTCTCAACTTGAACCAGCGCATCGCGCACGGTTGGAAAAATTGCCCGTGTTCCTGAACCGACGCGCAGGCTTGTACGTTCGGCTGAACGACTTCGCGATGGCCAAACAGGACTACCAGCGTTCTCTCAGCCTGCGCCCGGGCGACCGACCGACCCGCGCGGCCTACCTTTGGCTCTTGATTGACCAGCAAGAAACCATGGCGCTGCAAAGTGAAATCAACAAGTTGAGCAACACCGAAAAAAGCAACGCTGCCTTCAACCAGGTTTTGACGGCCGCCTACCAACTGCTCGACCAACCGCAACGGGCCTTGGTACTCATGCAACAGGTGGCCAAAAGTCGCGGCACTGACTTCCTGTGGCTCATGAACTATGCCGACGTCTTGGACAGACTTGACCGACAACCCCAAGCCTTGCGGGTGCGACGCCACGCCTGGCCGCTTGCGCAGCGCGCTGCCCAACGCCCGGTTGACAAGGAGCAGGGTCGCCAAGCCCTTTTGGTCCAACTCAGGCTGGCAGGTGATTTTGCAGGCGGCGAAACCAAAGCCCATTTGTGGCGGCAACTAGGCCGTTTGGTGCAAAACTCCAAGTCGCCCGCCGAAAAACGCCAAGCTCAGGAACTGGTGGGCGCCTGGTTGTTGTCTCAAGGCAGCTTCGATGCCGCTCAGTCCTGGCTCTGGGCTCAACACGCCGCTAGAGTCACTGTGCCCAATTACCAAGAGTTCGCCTTGGCTTTGGCCCTGGACGATAAACAAACTTTGACCCGTTTGCTTGACAAGGCAGAGGTTGCCGGACCAAACCGGCTTGGCCCGGCAGAGCGCTTAGCCGCCCTGCGTCAGTTGGGACGAAGCGACGCAGTTGCTGAGTTAGGATTTGCCTTGGCAAACGCCCGACCAGAAGGTCCCGACGACGATAGCCAGGCAGCGTTGCAGCGCGACCTACTGGGGGTTGCCAACCGTGCCACACTGCAAACCCGCGCCACTCAAACGGGCAGCTTAAGCCGGTTCGAAACCAAGGTGGACACATCGCTCCGGCTGAATGATCAATTCAAACTGAATGCCACAGTCAGCGCCAATGTATTCGCGTCTAGTGACTCCACCGCCATTGCGGCTGTGCCCTCGCGCGACATTGAAGTCAGGGCCGGTGTTGAAGCCAAACGCCCTTGGGGGGATGTGAACGCCCATGTGACGCTGCGCGACGCCTTGGCCACCACCGCAGGCTTTGGCCTGCAAGTGAAGCCGAAACTTGGCAACCGGGCCAACGCGACCTTAGAGGCTGCATTAGCCGAGCGAGCTGACGAGAGCAGCGCTCTGTTGGTGGCCGGCTTGAGAGATCGCGTCGCCGCCACTGTTTCTTTTCAAACCACCTCAAGTTTGAACACCCAAGCCAGTTTGACGCAAAACCACTACCGAACCCAAACTGGCGCACCCTTGGGGGGGGCGGTTGACGCAGCCTTGTCAGCCAGCCTCGCCCTTGGTCGCCTTGGCCGCACTCACCTCGATACACGCCTGCAAGCTCAACTGAAGCGCAGTGTGGTTCGAGCCGATGGCACACCCGACGCCGGTACCGGTTTTCTACAAGCAGGCGGTACGGCACCCGCTGTAGCCCTGTTTTTGGGACCGTCGTCAACCTCACTGTCGGCCAGTTTGGGGCTGGGCTTGGCTCAAAGTGACCCAGCCAGCTACAGCCGCGCCTGGAAACCGTGGGGCGAAATTGGGTTTGAAACCCGCCAAACTGACGTCTCAGTGCAAACCCAAGGCTTGTTACGATTGGGAATCAAAGGCGCGTTACTGGGACGAGACCAATTCAGCGTGAATCTGGACGTGCGCCCCTCATCGGCTGGCGGCGCTGCGGCGCTGGGAAGCAGTGAGGTGGGTGTGCGGTATGACTTGTTTTTTAATCGATGAAATTACCATGAAAAGTTACAAAATCCTGGCACCCTTGCTGAGCGCTGTTTTGCTGCTTGGCTGCAGCAGCATTTCTCCGTCCAGCAGCAGCAGCCGGGCTCAGATGAAACAGGCCATCGCACAGAACGACAAAGTTGCCATGCTGCCCGTCGCCAATTTCACCGATGTGGCACAAGCCGGCCTCAGAGTCGAAGTGCTGCTGGAAACCGCGCTGAGGCAAATTGGCATTCGCCAACTGGTGGTGTACCCAGCGGGGCTCAGCACCGAAACGCTGTTTGAAAGCAATGAACGCAAGGTTCAAGGCGAAGCCGAAAAGTGGGCTGTGAGCCAGGGATTTCGTTATGCAGTGAGCGCCTCTGTCAACGAGTGGCGTTACAAGGTCGGAGTAGACGGCGAACCCGCCGTGGGTTTGATGGTGCAGGTGAAGGACTTGCAAACCAATGAGGTCGCATACTCGGCCGCAGGCGGACGCACGGGTGGCGGGCGCGAGGCGCTGGCAGCCGTTGGCCTGCAGTTGGTGGCAGAACTGGTGGCTGGAATCCCGGTTGAGCCCATTGGCAAACAACCAGGCAATTCGACCAACGCCAATGCTGTGAGGCCCTAAAATTTTGCCATCAATGCCGATGCGCGTGTTCAAAAACCACTGGGTCTTTGCCCCTCCAAGCCGTTGACTGCCAAAGTGTCATCCTGGGCAGAGAAACTGCGACTGCCCTTCGCGCTGGCCTGGTTGGTGGTGAGCCGAACCTTGGCGATCCTCCGCTTTGTTTTCCGACGGTTGATTCGCCATCACCCCGGAATCGGCTCCCGCGTCGCAGAGACGGTTCTATTGCCCGCTCTGGTCATTTACCTGGCCTTTGTCAGCAACCCGGCCAATCCGTTTTACATTGACTCTGGCTTTCCGTGGCCCTGGCTTGGCCCGCTTTTGATTGCCCTTCGCTACGGGGTAGGCTTCGGTTCAGCAGCGGCCACGGGATTGTTGCTGGTCTGGGCTTGGCTGGCACCCGACCCTGTATTTCCGAGGCTTTACTTTTTGGGTGGTGCCATCACAACCTTGATTGCAGGTGAATTTGGCAGCTACTGGCGGATGCGCATGACGCGCCTGCAAGAGAGCCTCGACTTCCTGAATGACAAAGCCGAAAGGCTGACGCGCCGACTGTATTTGGTGAAGCTGTCGCACGATGAGCTCGAGTACGAGATGGTCGACCGGCCCGGCACACTGCGCGAATCACTCATCGAATTGCGAATTTTGATGGATCGTCACACGCGGGAGAACCCGACGGAAGTTGCCGCTTTGCCGGGTGCCCAACACATGCTGGACTTTGTCATGCAGCATTGCCGGGTTGATTCAGCCGCCATCTATTCGGTTCGGCTTGAGCCGTCCATTGAACTCAAGCGAGTGGCCAGCGCAGGCGTGATGGACGAAGTTGATAAAGACGACCCAATGATCGTGCGCGCCCTGGAAAGTGGCCAGTCAGTGCATTTGCAGGACGCTTTGCTTGAACTTTCGCAGCGAAAACAACTGATTGCCGTGGCGCCTCTGATCAGCAGCACGCGCCAACCCTTTGGCTTGCTGGCCATTGGTGGCATGCCTTTCACATCCTTGACATCGGACAATTTGCAAACCATCGCCGTCCTGATGGAGAGCTACGCAGACTATTTGCGTCTAACGCTTCAAGCGAATCAGCTGCTGCCTGACTGGCCGGATGCGCCGCGCAGCCTGGCGGGCGAATTTGCGTGGCTTAATCGGCTTCAGCTCAGTTTTGGACAGCCCAGCCGGTGTGCGGTCTGGCGTATTCAGCACGGGCGAGAGAATGAAATGTTGGAATACCTGCTTGAATTGCATTCGCGCGGCGAATCTGCTTGGCGCTGGCCAGTCGGTCGCCAAGCCACCACCAGCAAACCCTGCGTGATTGCCCTGATTCCCTTCACCGATGAAAACGGCCTGCGGGTCTACTCCCACCGCATTTTTGATGCCATGGCCAGTGGATTCCCAGACCTGAATGCCGAGCAGCTCAATCTGCAGCACTTTGCATTGGGCCAGGAAGACAGTTTTTCGCATCTTCGTCAAATGGCGCAAGGCAGCTGATGCATTGGTTCGCCAAAATTTCGTCGGCGTTTGCCTTGGAAGTGGCGGCACTCAGCATGCTCAACCGCCAACCGTCATTGCAGGACCTGGCAAGTTACTTTGCACTGCATGCCCTGGCCAGCGCACTGGTGACCTGGGTGGCCTGGGCCAATCTGCCTGGCAAATTCAAGTTTCCGGCTGGGCCTGCTTGCGCACTGTTGTGGGTGTTTGCTTTTTTCATACCGGCACTGGGCGGCATGGGAATTTTGGCGGTGGCCCACTTTGCCCGCTTGTTTCCGCGTGTCTTGAGAACTGAGCGCTTTTTGGCCATTCGGATGCCCGAGTTCTCAGACGTTCAGCGCGAGGCCACCGAGCGAAGTGACCTGCGCGCGGGCGACGCACGACGTATTCTAAAAGACACCGGCTTGCCACTGGAAACCCGCCTGCGCGTGCTGGTGGCCATGCAAGTGATGCAACCCAAGGCGGCCATCCCGCTCTTGCTGGGTCTGCTGTCTGACCCGTCTGAAGATATTCGCCTTTTGGCCTATAGCATGATGGATGCCTGGGAGAAAGATCTGGTTCAAAAAATTCAAATTGCCCAAATCAGCCTGACTGCTGCTCGCCAAAGCGAATTGCAAACCCCGTTGGTCAACGCCCTGCGACAACTGGCCGAACTGCACTGGATGCAGGCTGACACCGGCCTGGCCCGTGGCGACCTTCGCCGATTCACTTTGGAACACGCCAAGAAATTCTGCGAAGAATTGCTGGACATTGACGCCAGTGTGCAGGGCATATGGCAGCTGTACGCCCGTGTTTTGATTGAGCTTGGACAGCTTGAAGACGCCCAACACGCGGTGCAACTCGCCCGCCAACAGCAAATGCCAGCCGTCGAGGTGTGGTCACTCATGGGTCAAATCGCCTATTTGCGCCGAGACTTTGCGCAGGTGCGCGCTTTCGCAGCAGAGATTCCAGACGGCATTTTGTTGTCCCCCCTGCCCGCCAGCACCGCCAACTACTGGCGCCAACGCCGCATTTACCAGGTCGATGCGCATGTCTGACCGAGTGATTGGCAATTTGGCGAACCCTGTCGCGTCCGCTGATGTGGGCTTGCTGCTGGAAGGCACCTACCCCTACGTGTCGGGCGGCGTGTCCAGCTGGGTGCATCAAATCATCAATGGCTTTCCTGACCTGACTTTCGCCATCTGCTTTCTGGGGTCCCGGCGACAAGACTATTCAGAGAAAAAATTTGTGTTGCCAGCCAATGTGGTTCATCTGGAGGAGCACTACCTCTCTGAATCAGGCGTCGCGCCCCCGGTGATGCAGCCGCGCGACGACGTTGAGATGTTTGACTTGAATCAAGAGCTGCACGACTACTTTCGCGCACCTGAAGCGCTGGACAGTCGCGGCGCCGTGGTGCTTGAAACCATGGCTGCCGAATTGCAAGGCCGCATGAATCCGAGCCAGTTTTTGTACACCGAAGCCAGCTGGAACTACACAACCGACCAGTACAAAGAGCGTTGCACCGACCCGAGCTTTGTCGACTACTTTTGGACCGTGCGCACCATGCACACGCCCATTTGGGTGCTGTCCAACGTGGTCGAGAAATTTCCGCCAGTGCGCGTGTACCACACCGTGTCGACCGGTTACGCAGGGTTTTTGGGAGCCTTGCTGAAGCGCCGCTACGGTAAAAGCCTGATTTTGAGCGAGCACGGCATCTACACCAAAGAGCGGCGCATTGACCTGTATGCCGCCCGCTGGATTGCCGACAACCGCACCGTACTGCAGCGCGACCCCACCCAATCCGGTTACTTTCGCAGCATGTGGATTCGATTTTTCGAAGCCTTGGGTCGCATGTGTTACGACGCCAGTGACCAGATCATTGCCTTGTACGAAGCCAACCGCTTGCGCCAAATTCAGGACGGGGCCAAAGCTGAACGAACCAGCAACATTGCCAACGGCATTGACATCGTTCGCTTTGGTGCGCTCAGAGCCTTGCGGCCCGACACCGTCCCGCCCATCATGTGCCTGATTGGCCGGGTAGTGCCGATCAAAGATATCAAAACCTACATTCGAGCGACCCGCGTCATGGTGAGCCGCCGACCAGACGTACAAGCCTGGATTGCTGGGCCTGAAGAAGAAAGCCCCGACTACGCCATTGAATGCCGCGAGCTGGTCAAAAGCCTGGGTTTGGAGGACCACGTCAAGTTTTTGGGTTTCCAAAAGTTAACCGACCTGCTGCCGCAAATCGGCCTCGTGGTGCTCTCGTCCATTAGCGAGGCGTTGCCCCTGGTACTACTTGAAGGCTATGCAGCAGGCGTGCCGGCCGTCAGTACTGACGTGGGCAGTTGCCGTCAGCTCATTTATGGGCTGGACGACGAAGACAAGGCCTTGGGAGCCTCAGGGGCGGTGGTCGGTATTGCGGACGCCCAAGCACTGGCCGAAGCGGCGTTGCATTTTTTGAATGACCCAGTGGCGTGGCACAACGCTGCCCAGGCTGGCATTTTGCGAGTGGAGCGCTACTACACCCACCCCATCATGTTTGCCCGCTACCGCGCGGTGTATGACCTGGCACTCAACCCGCCGCCCGCAGCGAAGGGCGCAGAGCCTGACTTGAGCGACAAACCCGGCGGCTGCCCGTTGTCTATCAGTCCACCAGCATCCACCGCTGACTCCCAGCTTGACTCACTCAACACCGAAATTCATGAGCAGCCACCGCCTGTGCGGCGACCCAAATTGCAAAGTAGAACCCGAAGCATTCGCCCTGATCGCGTTGAAGCTGGTCGGCCCGATGCTTCGTCGATCGATGTGATCGTCTAAGGCGCGCCTGCGACGCCAATAGCCCGCTAACACACCGCACAACAAGGAAAGACGCCCAAAAACCTATGGCAGGCATTGGCTTTGAGATTCGAAAAATCATGAACCGGGACAGCTACTTTGCCCTGGTGCGAGCCTACGCCTACGCGGGTTTGATCAGTTCTGGCCCCTGGATTTTGTCAATCCTGGGGTTGGTCGCAATTGGCCTGATGTCTGTCAACGTCGATTCGCCTGACCAGCAGATCACGCAGTTTCAGGTGTCGGTCACTTACCTCATCATGAGTTCATTGATTTTGACGGGCAGTCTGCAGCTGTCATTCACCCGTTGGGTTTCAGACCAACTATTTGGACGAAAAAGTCTGAACATCGTGCCGAACTTTTCTGGGGTGATTCTGGTGACCAATGTGGTCGCTGGCACCTTGGCGACGATGTTGGTTTTCGCGTCTTTTCAGGGTGAAAGCGTGATCTACCGCACCCTGATGGTGGCTGGTTTTGTGACCATGTGCGACGTCTGGATTGCGACCATTTTCATGAGCGGCTTGAAGTTTTACAAAACTATCGTGCTGCTCTTTGGCGGGGGTTACACCGTCTCGGTGCTGCTCGCGCTGGTGCTGCGCAACAGCGGCCTGGAAGGGCTTTTGGCAGGCTACATCATTGGGCAATTGCTCATGCTGATGGGCATGATTTTCATCATCTTGCGCAGCTTCCCGTCAGAGCGGTTGATCGCGTTTGACTGTTTCAAGCCCGGGGCCATGTTTCCCACGCTGATGGCCACAGGCGTGCTGTTCAATTTTGCTGTGTGGGCCGACAAAATTATTTTCTGGATCGCGCCAGACACCGGCCACGCCGTGATCGGCCCGCTGCGTGCCAGCGTCATTTACGACATGCCAGTGTTCATGGCCTATTTGGGCATTATTCCTGGCATGGCGGTTTTTCTGGTGCGGTTTGAAACCGATTTTGTCGAGTGGTACGACAAGTTTTACGAAGCCGTTCGAGCCGGGGGTTCATTGGAAGAAATTGCCCGCATGCGCGATGAAATGGTTTATGCGGTGCGGCAAGGGCTTTTTGACATTATCAAAATGCAAACCTTGTCAGTGCTGCTGTTGATCGTTTTTGCGCCAACTCTGTTCGAAAAGTTGTCCATCAGCGCCCTGTACTTGCCCTTGTTTTACGTCGATGCGGTAGCGGCCAGTCTGCAAGTCGCACTGCTGGCCGTGATGAACGTTTTCTTTTACCTGGACAAGCGCCGCGACGTGTTGGCAACGGTGGCGTTGCTGGCTGTGCTGAATGTGGTGCTGTCCATCGTGTCGCTTCGGCTGGGGGCTGTTTACTACGGCTACGGCTTTGCACTCGCCATGCTGATCACCCTGCTGTTCGCCCTGCGCCGCATGGAACACAAACTCGGCCGCCTCGAGTACGAGACCTTCATGCTGCAATAATGCCGTGAGTAAAACCAGTGTTTGCTATAGTATACATAGCAAACTATTGATATTATTGGAGAGCTAGAGGCCTATTTCGTTCATAATTTAACCAAAATCGACAAAATTGAAAAAAGTCATATCACCGGTGATATGACTTTTGAAAAAGGCCTTAAATTTAAAAGACTATTGAAGAGCTTTTTGAGACGCTCATCAACAAGCTCATCACCAAGCTCATCGAGCCGCTCAAACCGTCTCGTAAATGATCTGCGCCTGACCTGCATCCGCCAAGGCAACCCAGCTTGCCAAAGCTGCGTCACTCGGGTAGAACTTGCAGGCTTCATTCAACTGCAATTCGACGATGGCCGCCTCTGGCCCGTCCTTGGGCAGCGAGGCATCGGCCACCGGAGTTTTCTTCAGTGCCAAACGCACCGCCAGGCCACGCAGCAACTCGCCTTGGTCGCTAACTTCCCGCTTGGGCGGAAATTCGCGCAACAACCGGGCCAGGTCGGGCACTTTGCCGTTCAACGCCACTTTCAAATACTTGCCAAAACGGCAACGCGCCTGGTCCAAATCCCAAATTTGCGTGACGGTCAGTTGAATGCCGCCCGAGAACCGGTCTGGCTGGAGCTTACCCATCACAACCACCAACTCGTCTTCTTTGAGCAGATTTTTGTGCGCGTTCATCAAAGCTTCGTCCACCCGAGCGTCAATCACCCCGGTTTGGTCGTCCAGCTTGAACAGCGCCAATTTGCCGCGCTGTCCGTTGATCACCCGAAAATCATTCACGATACCGGCCAGCAGTTGGGGCTCGCGGGTATCGATCAGGTCGCCAATGTGCCGTTTGACAAACCGCCGGACCTCCAGCTTCACCTCGTCAAAGAGATGCCCTGACAGGTAAAAACCGACGGCCGTTTTTTCGTAGGTCAGGCGCTCTTTGACGCCCCATGGCAGCGCATCAATCAGACCGGGTTCCTGGGTGCTGGAGCCATGGTCGTCTTCGCCACCCATGTCAAACAGCCCCCCCTGGTTGGCATTGGCAACACTGGCATTGGCAAAGTCGAAAGCCCGATCGACAGACGCCATGAGCGACGCCCGGTTCAGTTGCAAACTGTCAAAGCCACCCGCCTTGATTAACGCTTCAATCGCCCTTTTGTTCAGCTTGCTGCGATCCACCCGCATGCAAAAATCAAACAAACTGGTGAACGGGCCACCCGCGTCACGTGCCGCCACAATCGCTTCAATCGCTTGCTGTCCGGTGCCTTTGACGGCGCCCAACCCATAGCGAATGACTTTGTCCGAGATCGGTTCAAACCGGTGTCCGCCCCGGTTCACATTGGGCGCTTCAAAAGTCAACCCTTCCTTGATGGCGTCTTCATGAAGCGCCTTCAGTTTGTCGGTGTCATCCATCTCCACCGTCATGTTGGCGCAGAAAAACTCGGCCGCGTAATGCACCTTGAGCCAGCCCGTGTGGTAGGCCAGCAATGCATAGGCCGCCGAGTGCGATTTGTTAAACCCGTAGCCTGCAAACTTCTCCATGTGGTCGAACACTTCGTCTGCCTTTTGCTGCGTCAGGCCATTCACTGCCGCGCCATCGCGAAATATCTGCCGGTGCTCGGCCATTTCTTCGGCCTTTTTCTTGCCCATGGCGCGGCGCAACATGTCTGCGCCACCCAATGAGTAGCCGCCCAGAATCTGCGCCATTTGCATCACCTGCTCCTGGTACACCATCACGCCGTAGGTGTCTTTCAGGATGCCTTCGACCCGCGGGTCGGGGTACTCAACCGGTTCGCGTCCCATTTTGCGAGCTACGTAGGTCGGAATCAGGTCCATGGGGCCGGGCCGGTACAGCGCGTTCATGGCAATCAAGTCTTCCAGCCGGGTCGGTTTGGAGTCTCGCAGCAAGCCTTGCATGCCGCGCGATTCAAACTGAAACACGGCCTCAGTCCGCGCTTCGGCAAACAGGCGGTAAACCTTGGCATCGTCAAGCGGCAGGTTTTCAAACGCAAACGCCTCCTGGCCCTTGTGCCGCGCCACGATCAAGTCTTTCGCAATTTCCAGAATCGTGAGGGTGGCCAGACCCAAAAAGTCGAACTTGACCAGGCCAATCGCCTCCACGTCGTCTTTGTCAAACTGGCTCACGGCAGAGTCGCTACCCGGTTGCTGGTACAAGGGGCAAAAATCTGTCAATTTACTGGGCGCAATCAATACCCCGCCCGCGTGCATGCCCACGTTGCGCGTCAGCCCTTCAAGTTTTTGTGCCAGCGCCAGCAGCGTCTTGACGTCGTCTTCTTTGTCCAAGCGATCCGCCAAAATCGGCTCGGCTTTGATGGCGGCTTCAATCGTGATGTGGGTACCCGGCTTGTTGGGAATGAGCTTGCTGATGCCGTCGCAAAAGGTGTAGCTCATGTCCAAAACCCGCCCCACATCGCGAATCGCGGCGCGCGCGGCCATGGTGCCAAAGGTCACAATCTGGCTGACGGCTTCTTTGCCATATTTG
>JANPCR010000272.1:0-4476 GCA_031431035.1 Rhodoferax sp. | reverse complement strand
TTTGCACTTGCAGGCTACGGGTGCACCACCTGCATTGGCAATGCGGGCGACTTGACGCCCGAGTTGAATGACGTGATCACCCGAAACGACCTGGTGTGCGCCGCCGTGCTGTCAGGCAACCGCAATTTTGAAGCCCGCATTCACCCCAACCTGAAGGCCAATTTTTTGGCCAGCCCGCCTCTGGTGGTGGCCTACGCCATTGCGGGCACCGTCAACCTTGACCTGATGACCCAGCCTGTCGGCCAAGGCAAGGGCGGTCGCGACGTTTACCTGGGCGACATTTGGCCTACCAGTGACGAAATTGCCAAACTATTGAACTTCGCCATGAACGGGCGCGCCTACCAAGCCAACTACGCCAAGGTCAAAACCGAGCCTGGGCCGCTGTGGGACAAGGTCAAAGGCTTGAGTGGCCAGGCCTACAACTGGCCAGGCAGCACCTACATTGCCAAACCGCCATTTTTTGAAAACTTTGCCATGGGGAGTGAAGAGCCGCTGTCATCGTCAGTCTCAAAGTCCCTGGTTGCTGTGCAAGTCAAGTCCGCACGCATCATGGCGCTGTTTGGCGATTCCATCACCACCGACCACATCTCACCCGCGGGTTCGATCAAAGAGTCTTCGCCTGCTGGCCAATGGCTGCTGGCGCATGGCGTGCAAAAGGCTGATTTCAATTCTTACGGCGCACGCCGTGGCAACCATGACGTGATGATGCGTGGCACCTTTGCCAACGTGCGAATCAAAAACCTGATGATTCCCGCCGACGCGCAGGGCTCGCGCGAGGAAGGTGGTGTGACGGTGTACCAGCAAAGCGGGCCGCAGCTGAATCGGAAGTTACCCATCTATGACGCCGCCATGCAGTACATCGCGCACGGTGTCCCCACGGTCGTGTTCGCGGGCGAAGAGTACGGCACCGGGTCCAGCCGCGACTGGGCAGCCAAGGGCACATCATTGCTAGGCATCAAAGCGGTGGTCGCCAAAAGTTTTGAACGCATTCACCGCAGCAATTTAGTGGGCATGGGCGTGTTGCCCTTGCAGTTCAAGGCCGATGATTCGTGGCAGTCGCTTCACTTGGTGGGCAATGAATTGATCGACATCGTTCCGGCTGCTGACCTGTCCCCGCAAAGTGACGCGCTGCTGCGCATCACCCGGGCCGACGGCTCCAGCCAAACGGTCACCGTCACGCTGCGCATTGACACGCCGATTGAGGTGGACTACTTCCAAAGCGGCGGCATTTTGCCGTATGTTTTAAGGCAATTGTTGAAAGACTAGGCGGCGCAGACAATGGGGGGGCTTGAACTGAATTAGCTACATCGCGCTGTCGCCCGGCCCCGTTTTAGTTCCCGTTTCTGTTCCCGTTTCAGCCCCTGCGTCAGCGCCTTGTTCAACCGATCCAAAACCTATGGCAAATTACTGGCTGATGAAATCCGAGCCCAACGAGTGCTCGTTTGACGACGCGCTGGCCGCGCCCGCGCAAACAGTGCCGTGGGTCGGTGTGCGCAACTACCAGGCTCGCAACTTCATGCGCGACAGCATGCGCGTGGGCGACGGCGTGCTGTTTTACCACTCCAGCTGTGCCGCGCCAGGCGTTGCAGGCTTTGCCAAAGTGGCCTCTGGCACGCGAGCGGATCCAACGCAGTTTGACAAAAAATCGCCGTACTTCGATGCCAAATCCAAACCCGAGGCGCCGCGCTGGCTGCTCCTGGACGTGCAGGCAATCCGCAAAACACGGCTGTTGAATCTGCCCGAGTTGCGCGCCCACGCCGCTTTGGTCGACATGCGTTTGCTGCAAAAAGGCAACCGCCTGTCCATCATGCCTGTCGACAAAACGCATTGGGACGTGATCACCTACCTGTTGGCGAAATCAAAATGACGACTGCCCGGCCAAACGCGTCATCGTCGCCACGGCCTCGGGTCCTGATCATTGGCTGCGGCTTCGGCGGCCTGCAGGCAACACGCGCTCTGCGCCACGCCGAGGTGGATATCACTGTCATCGACCGGCAAAACCACCACCTGTTTCAGCCGCTCTTGTACCAGGTGGCTACGGCCGGTTTGACAGCGCCTGCCGTGGCCGAGCCAATTCGCCATATGTTCCGCAATCAGCCCAATGTCACTGTTTTGATGGCCGAAGTGACCGGGTTGGACGCACCGGGCCGCCAGGTGTTGCTGGCTGACGGCAGCCGCTTGCCGTATGACCATCTCATCATCGCAGCCGGTGCCACCCACAGCTATTTTGGGCACGACGACTGGTCCGCCCATGCGCCGGGCCTCAAGACCCTGGAAGATGCCTACGCGATCCGCCGCAAGATGCTGCTGGCCTACGAGCGGGCCGAATATTTGCCGCCGGGTGCGTCAACCGAAGAGCGCCAGGCGCTCCTGACCACGGTGGTGATTGGCGCGGGCCCCACGGGTGTGGAGTTGGCCGGTACGATGGTCGAATTTGCCCACCATTCGCTGGCCCATGAGTTTCGCCGTTTCAACCCGCGCGAGGCCCGCGTCTTGTTGATCGAAGGCGGCCCGCGCGTGTTGGCCAATCTGCCCGAGGTGCTGGGTGAAGCGGCGAGTCGCCAGCTCAAAAAACTCGGCGCGGAAGTGCACCTGAACGCCCGCGTCACACACATTGGCGACGGTGTGGTCGAGGTGCTCGAAGCCGGGCAGACACGGCGCATCCAGGCGGCCACCATCGTCTGGGCGGCGGGAGTTGCAGCCTCGCCCTTGGGCAAGGTCGTGGCCACTGCCACGGGTGCTGCGTTGGACCGCGCAGGCCGTGTGGTGGTGCAGGCCGATTTGACGCTGCCCGGCCATCCCGAGATCAGCGTGGTGGGCGACTTGGCGGCAGCGCAGTCGCATCAGGGTAGCTTGCCGCCCACCCCCGTACCCGGCGTATCCCCCGCCGCCAAACAAATGGGCCGCGAAGCAGCCCACAACATTCTGCGGCGTTTGAAGGGCGAAGCCGCGCTGCCCTTTCGCTACATCAACTACGGCGACGTGGCCACGATTGGCCGCAACGCCGCCGTGGCAGACGTCGATTTTCCGGTCCTGGGCAAGACGCGGTTTTCAGGTTTCTCAGCCTGGCTGTTCTGGCTCTTTTTGCACATCTTTTTCCTGATCGGCTTTCGCAACCGCGTGGTCGTGATGGTCGATTGGGCGCTGTCGTATTTCACCTTTGACCGGCATGCGCGGATTGTGATTGGGAAGGATGATTGATCGCTTGCGAGCTGCCTTTGGTGTGCTTTGGATTAAATTCCCTGTCTTTAGTCCAACTTAGTACGCTATGTTAAATATAGCGTACTAAGTATATTTCACGAGACCTAGAGTTACAAAAGCTTTGAAATCGTAAAAACCTGGACATTTTCGATCAATAGTTAACACCCATGTTAATAGTTGCTCAAGCAAACACGCAATGTGCGAATGATTTTTGGATCGAACCACCCACTCCCGGAGGTGACTGCTATGTCGACAATTCTTGAAGGTGCTTGCCTGTGTCGAAAAATCAGGTTTAGAGCCAATCAACCACCAATTCGTACGCTGGTATGCCACTGCACTTTTTGCCAGCGCATGACCGGCTCCGCCTTTTACGCTGAGTCCTTGTTTCCAATCGAGGCGGTGCAATTCAACGACGGCGAGTTGCGACGCTACGAGCACACGTCGGACAGCAGTGGCAAGAAAGTCTATGTTGAGTTTTGCCCCAATTGTGGAACGACGGTGGGACTCACGTTTGAACGCTGGCCCGAGCTGCGCGCCATCTCGCGCGGCTGTTACGACAACCCCAACTCGGTAGACATAACTGCAAACATATGGACACGCTCCGCTCAGTCTGGCGTCGCACTCCCTAGCGAAACCGATTGCTTCGAAACGGCAAGATTAAGCCTGGACGGGAAACCCGAGATTCCCGTCAGGTATCCATCCCCGGTCATGGCGGGTAGCCTCAGCAATGTCTCCTAAGGCTTAGCCAAATACTTTGCGGGTGTAAATTTCGACATTCGGCATCATGTTCGCGCGCGCACTCATCGCATTTCTCGCTCTGCCAGGCGTGGTGGCATTCGCCATCCCGGCCGTCTGGTTGTGGCGCGATGAACGTTCTGGGTTTGAGCGACCCGTCGGCATTGCCGCATTGGCCATTGGAACTATCGGACTTCTTTGGTGCGTTCGAGACTTCTATATTCGAGGCAGGGGAACACTTGCACCCTGGTCGCCGCCGAAGGTCCTGGTCGTCGTAGGTCTCTATCGGTACAGTCGCAATCCCATGTACGTTTGCGTCCTGCTCATCCTGGTAGGTTGGTCTGCATCGTTCGCTTCTCCTGAGCTTCTCGCCTACACAGTTTTCGTCGCCGTCGCCTTTCACCTTCGCGTCGTCTACGCAGAAGAACCTTGGCTGGCGCGTACCCACGGCACAGCTTGGCAAACTTATGTTGCTCAAGTTCCCCGCTGGTTTCGCCTAGGTCCAAGCTGAACCTCGACCCTTTACTTCAGGTTGAAAAG
>JANPCR010000271.1:0-3801 GCA_031431035.1 Rhodoferax sp. | reverse complement strand
GCGACTGGAATGGTTTTTGCAAGGCACTGAGCCGCGCGCACCTGAAGCGATTGACAGCAAAGCAAGCGCTTCTTTTATAATAGCAACAAATCAAACAAATTCGAGAGCTAGAGGCCAATTTGATTCAAAAAGTGTTAATTTGGCAGGCCACGAAAAATCTGATATCACCGGTGATATCAATCCTCAATTCTCAGAAACCACTCGGCTCTCGCCGCGCATCACCTCCCCCGTCAACGGCACCATCATCGCGCTAGACCCCGACATTCCGCCCAACCGCCAGCGCGTCAACTTCACGGCCAACGGGCAAAAACTGCGATGGGTTTTAGACGGCAAACCCTTCGCCAACGGCAACGCAGCCCAGTGGCTGCCCACCCCCGGTAGCCATCAGGTGCAACTGCTTGATCTGCGTGGGGAGGTAATGGACACCATGCGGTTGGAAGTTCGCGGCGCGGGGTGGCGGAATGGCTCGGCTGCAAAGTGAGCCGGTTGTTCAATTCAGACTGCGAGTGAACGTGCAGTGACTTTCGAGCGATTTTTACAAAAATTAACCTGGAGGTTTAGTTTCCAAATTCTCACTCAAAATCTCAGTAATAACACCCTTTGGCTCTCAAATTTATTGACTAATTAGCTATTTATTTAGGAGCATTTGAATGTTGACAACTCAGGCCGTCATCGCCCAAGTCGAGTCATTCCCTGCATCACCCAAGTCTGCAAACTCGCTAGTGATTTGAGCCGGTCAGCGGCTGCTTGCTTTCTTTTGCAACGCATTGCTTAAATTATTGAAGTAACGCACACGTACTTCGACTACGTCTTTGCCGTCTTGGTCAGTAAAAATATCGGTGAAGTTGGCGGTGTCAGGTTGCTGCGCGCTGGCACCAAGTAGTACTGCGTAGCCAAGACACTTTGTTTGCAGGCCGAATGGGTCTCCCTGTTGGATAATGAGTCCGCGACTAACCCGAGATCGAAGAAAGATGTCGTCTACAAAAGTCGAGCTGAATGCACTACCGTTACTTCTCCCGGCATACGGCTTGCAATCTTCAGGAATCGCCGAGTAGTAGGGAGATCTTTGAGCAACAGTGCCGCCCATTTTCTCACCCCATTTCAACGCCGTCAAAGCGCAGAACCAGCCAATTGCAAGTAGAAGCGCCAAGGCGGTAGTGGTGAATAATAATTGCCGAACAGAGACAGTTTTGTCCAGATATTTTTTCATGCTGTGGCTCCCCAAGTAGAGCCAGTGCCAGCGCCTTCAAAGGCGAACATCAGCATGCGCGTGCCCGATGCACTGGGGTTGAATACCTGCGTCTGCTGCAGATTGGCTTGTTGTTGAACTTGCGTAATGTTGGCGGCGGCGGCGCTGGAGACGGGACCAAGGAGGTAGTCGGTCATTGTGTAGTCTGCTGAAGTGGAGGTTGAAGGTTTTTTATCAAGGGAAAAGGCGGAATTCTTCAAATTCAAAAATAGTTGGGTTGTTGTAGCGCAGCGCCTGAATGACGACCAATTGATCGCCGTTGAACTCAAAATACAAATTCCGTAATCGGCGCGGGTCCTTAATGCGCGACCTCACAGGCACCGTCAATTGGCGCTTCTGCCCGGTTGAGGTTTCCCAGCTCACTTGCATGGTGTCGGGGATGGGCATCGGGGCGTTCCACACGCCACCACCACTTTTAGGATGGCATAGCGGGATACACTCTTTACGCGTGATTTCTCCGTACTGGATTACCACACTAAAAATCTTGGGGTCGCCCTTGTTTGAGACGCTCAGACCGTGCGCGATGTCCCCTCGTCCCTGTACCGTTGAGCAGGCGGACAAGCCGGCCAACACTGCAAGGGACAGGCCAAGGCGAAACCCGGATGTCCATTCTGATGAGTGGAGATTGAAGAATTTCATGGTTTTGATTTAAAAATTTGTGAAATTGCTAGGGTAAGAAAACCCTGTTGTGTGTAGTTGAAATCTGCAGATTTGCACAAGGCCTGTAAAGGCATAATTTTCGTCAAGGTGCGCAGTCTCGCCAATACCAAACCCTAGAGCACCGACCCTAAACCACAAACGCATCGGAACAATTTGGCATGAACCGTCTTTATTCAGTAGCTGGTTTGGGATATGGGGCATTTGGCTTTGACTTATCAAAAATGAACCTACAGGTTACTTTTTTAATCAGTCACCCGAAATTTCATTAAAATCAACCACTAGCTCTCTGATCTATTCAATAGTTTGCTATGTATTTTGAAGTTATCTCAAGCGCCAGCTGTATGACCGTGCAGTGGGGCGGAAGCCCCTCAATTCGCCCGCTTCAGTTCCTTCAAATCCACCAGCGCCTGCTCTTGCGTTTTAACCGCGCTACCCGATAGCAAACCCCAGCCCAGCAGCAAGCCTTTGGACGAGTCATATTCCACGAAATAGCTCTTGCCAGCTTCAGCCAGACGTTTCAAACGTCTTAGCAGAGGCAAAGCCACGCTTACCCACGCTGATGAAGTGTTTTCCAGGGGTCAAGGGCGCCAACAGGTAAGACGCGTTCACCAACGCGGCCAGCTTCTCATTGCTGCTGATATTGGTCACTGGGTAGGCCGCGGCAATGGCGTAGCGCTTTGCTAAGGAGAGTGAATTCTAAATCTGGAAATTTCGATTGACGGATTCTGTAAAACAGAACACAATTGCACATGATCCATTCCTTTCTGAGCGGTGAGACAGAAGCCTTGTTCCATAGTCGAAGTGTTCCCAGGTTTCGCAATATCGAGAGAGTGGCCAGACGCAAGCTTTTGCAACTCCATGCAGCGACCTTTCTGGACACGTTAAAGGTTCCCCCTGGCAATCGACTTGAGGCACTAACGCGCGATAGACGAGGACAGCACAGCATCAGGATCAACGACCAATGGCGAATTTGTTTTGTTTGGCGAGTGGATGGCGCACACCAAGTTGAAATTGTTGACTATCACTGAAAGACTCACTATGACCAAGCTTCTCGATGAGATTCACCCCGGCGAAGTCTTGAAAGAAGACTTCATGGTTCCTATGGGCATTACCACTCGGCAGCTGTCTGCAGACTTGGACGTCACGCCCAGCCGAATCAGCGAGATCGTGAACGGCAAACGGGCGATCTCTGCAGAAACTGCGTTGCGACTGGGCTTATTTTTTAAAATGGAGCCCCGGTTTTGGCTGAACCTTCAGGCAGAGTACGACATGCGAATGGCGGAGCGTGAACTGCGCGACCAGATTGCGCCCAGAATTCGCGCGTTCACCCCGGTTAATGCCTAATTGTGTCTGAATTCTCGTCGTTGGGCGCGGTGTCTACTTGCCATGTCGTAAGCCGCTTCCCGCCATTTAGGCGGTGGACTGCTCAACCCGACGCGCCCGGATTCCCCTGAACCCCCACCAGTTCCGGCACGTTGATTTTGCGCGGTGCAATACGGCCTTTGGCTTTGAGCCACGGCTCGACTAGATCCCACATGGGTTGGCCGCCTGCGGCTTTGGCATCTTCTGACACGGGGGCCCAACCGGCCACTATGTACTGGCGGTCAGCTTCAATGGGTTTGCCCTTCAGGCGCATGTTGTCAATGCGCTGGCCCATGGTGTTGGTGGGGTTGCAGCGGTAGCTCATGCCCCCCACACGCACCATGTCACCGCCCTGCTGGTAGTACGGGTCGGGGTTGAACAGGTTGTCCGCCACGTCTTCCAGAATGTTTTTGATGGTCTCGCCGCTCATGCTTGTCACGGTCGTGTACGGGTAGGTGATGGCGGTCATGTCCATCAGCCACTCGCGGGTGATGGCCTGGCCAGGCAGCAGCGTGGTGCCCCACCGGAAG
>JANPCR010000270.1:0-4336 GCA_031431035.1 Rhodoferax sp. | reverse complement strand
TCTGCACGTCGCGCCCGCGATGGCACGGTCGACTATGTCAAAGAGGAGCCCGTCAAGGCCATGCTGATCGCTGCCGCCACGGGTGCCGCCTTGATGGCTTTGGCCGGCATGCTCAGTCGCTCGCACCGCAACCACTAAGCCTCGCCGCTGCATTGACGGCTGAAGGCCCAAGTAAAGTAAAGCAAAGCAAGACAACTCACACTCGGAAATTCACAATGCTTCACCCCCTGCTCCACCTGATTGCGACCCGCCCGGAACTCTTGGCAGAGCACGCCGAAGGCTACGTCGATTTGGTGGCAGGCGAAGTGTCTGGCACTTGGCTGGGTTTGAAGAAGCAGGTCATTTTTGGCATTGCAGCTTTGTTTTGTTTGGGGGTCAGCGTTGTTCTAATCGGTGTCGCGTTGATGTTGTGGGCTATAACGCCCTTGTCGGCTATGCCTGCCCCTTGGGTTTTGGTCGCGGTTCCACTTCCTACTTTGGGTCTCGCCATTTGGTGCGCCTTTCGGGCCCCAACACCGACCGCTGACCAGGCCTTCAACCGTGTGCGCCAGCAAGTGCAGGCCGACATTGCCATGCTGCGCGCGGTGAGTTCCTCATGAGCGCCGTCATTCCAGCCAATACGGTGTCTGCGGCTGACCGTTTGCAGATGTCCCGCGAAAGCCTGCGCGAGGCTATGCGAGTTGACGCACAAGCCAAAACTGACCGAGATCGCCCGAATCAAACCAAATTTTGGAGCTCTTGGGTGGACAGCCTCAAGAAAACACCTGGCGTCAGCCTTTTGCTGGATGCCGCGGGCGCCTGGTGGGCACAACACCCCGCGCGTACAGCGAGTTTGCTGGCCTCTGAAGCTGCCAAAGCATGGGTTCAACCCTTGGCAAAACGCAATCCGGTGGGCCTGGTGCTGGGCGCTGCGGCTTTTGGCGCTTTGTTTGCCTGGAGTCGACCCTGGCGCTGGATCATGACACCCGCATTGTTTGCAGGCCTCTTGCCTCAAATCGCCTCCAAGGTGATCGCCCAGGTTCCGCCCAAAAACTGGATGTCCATCATTGCGGCCATGGCCGCTGAATCTAGCGCTGAAACTCGCACAGAACATCGCACCGAACATTGAATTGACGCCGTGAAATGACCCAAGCGGAGCCGCGGTCTATTGAAACGTAGACACCCGCCAAACAGCATTGCCAACGTCATCTGCCACCAACAATGCACCTTGGCGATCCAGCGTCACCCCCACCGGGCGGCCAAAGGCCCTGCCCTCGCTGCTCAAAAACCCGGTCAACACATCCACTGGCGCACCGACGGGCTTGCCCGCCTCAAAGGCCAGAAAAATGACTTTGTAGCCGCTGTGGGGCCGTCTGTTCCAGGAACCGTGTTGACCAATGAACATGCCATTGTCAAACCGCTTGGGCAAGCTGGTGCCCAATGACGAGGCCAAACCAATCGATGACGTGTGCGCCCCCAAGGCGTAATCTGGCGCTATGGCGCTGGCCACCAAAGCGGGTTGCTGCGGCACCACGCGAATGTCAACATGACTGCCAAAGTAGCTGTAGGGCCAGCCGTAGAAAGCACCATCGTGAACCTGGGTCAGGTAATCGGGCACAAGGTCATTGCCCAATTCGTCGCGTTCGTTCACCACTGTCCAAAGCGAACCGGTTTGGGCCTCCCAGGCCATTCCGTTGGGGTTGCGCAGGCCCGAGGCAAAAACCCGGTGCGTTCCACTTTGAATGTCCACTTCCCAGATCGCGGCACGTTCAAATTCAGCGTCCAAGCCGCGTTCGCCCACATTGCTGTTCGAGCCCACTGTCACGTAAAGCCTCTTGCCATCCCGACTCGCCATCAGGTTTTTGGTCCAATGGTGGTTGATGGGGCCCGCTGGCAAGTCCGTCAACTTTTGGCCACTTGCCGTGATTTGCATGTCGCCCGCCCGGTAGGGAAATCGAACAATCGAATCCGTATTGGCCACGTACAGCGATTCACCCACCAGGGCCATGCCAAAGGGTGAATTCAAGTCCGAAAGCAGTACGGAGCGGATGTCTGCTACGCCATCGCCGTTGGTGTCACGCAGCAAGGTAATTCGGTTCGCGCTGGGGGTAGCCGCCCCAGCCCAGGTCATCACGCGGCGCATGACCCAGCCGACAAGGCCTTTGGCATCGTCTGGTTTGGGCGGCGCATTGGTCTCGGCCACCAACACATCACCATTGGGCAACACATGCAACCAGCGCGGATGGTCCAGGCCCGTCGCAAAATTGGTCACCCTCAGATCGGCTGAAGCTTGGGGTCCAGCTCCCGGCGGCCACCCCACGGCAGGTGCAATGTGAACTGTCGGAATGAGGGCTGAAGTGGGCGGTGGCAGGTTAGGCTTTGGCCCCATACCTGCCGATATTGGCAGCTTTGTGGCTTCACCACAACCCGCCAACAACAGCGCATTCGCCAAGGTTCCCGCGAGCGTCCATCTTGCGAATTTGCGAGTCATTTCGTCAACTCGCAATAAAACGGTGGGCACGGGCTGCATCGAACACCGCGTCGCAGTCGCAATGCATGGCATCCGCAGGCAAGCGCTCGGCAAGCCATGGGTTAGGTTGCACAAACCAGCGTGCCAACTCCCACGGGTCGCAAATGCAACTGAGTTCCAGAACAATTGGGTGCAAGCCTTGGTGCGGCTTCAAGGTCGCAAGATCAAACTGGAACAAAGGCAGCCATGCCAATGCCTGCCATTCGAAGCAAATCAGTTCGCGACGCGCGATCCTTGTTGACAAACCCAGAATATCCACCACGACACCGTTCGACTGCAAGGTCGCCAATTCCTGTATTTTGGCCAACCCGCCACTGGCTCTGTACCCGTTGAGCATTTGAATGAACTGAGTGTCCGCATTCCTCCCGTGGTCTGTTCGGCTAAGGGGGCTAAATGCTGGTGTGAATTTGGACAGTGCAAAGTAATCTGTCGCCGCGGCTGCCATGGGTTGTACTGAGCTTGGCATGATTTTTCCTGATTGAGCAGCGTCGCAGGGCGCGAAACAAGCAGACGGCTTTAAGGGGCCACTGGCTTTGCGGCGACCGGTTTGGGTGGTGGTACGGGCTTTAACACTGAATGGTCATTGGCTTGCCCAGGCAAAGGCATTGCATTTGACTGCTGTGCCCGACTCACATCCGATTTGGCAGGCGAGGTGGTTGCCGGGGCGTCCACCGTGGGGCCAGCAGGTACAACCCCCAACACTTCGGTGCTTGGCACCATGGCGGCGTCTGACTTGGGGGCAGAACTGGCACTGGCCTTGAACGGAGTCACTTTTTGATCCGTGCACCCGGCCAGGGCCAAAAACATCACCAAGCCAAACACCATGATGAGCAGGCTCGCAATGGGGCGCACCAACCGAGACACCTTTTTGGGATGAAAAGTGTGCTCTTTGTCGGTCGCCTGTCCCGGAACCAAGTGGTTGGTGTTTTTGGCAAAAGTCATAGTGATCATTCAATGAATTTGGGAAGGGGAAATCGGGCCTTTGGCGTAGGTCATGATCCCATTGCAGGCCCGCGCAAGGCATAGGAGGTTGGGGCGATTCCGCGTAGGACGATGTCGTTTGCAAATTGAAAGTGCAAGGCGACTTTCAAATGGCAATTGGCCGCCCGATCCTTCCTTCGGCTGCCTTATGTGCGCTGCCGAACAGACGCCAGCCCAGGCCGCCACCATCCTGAAGGCGTCGCTCTGCTCGCTCACCGCAGGCCCTGTTGCCTGCGAGGCTGGTACGCGCGAATTCCATCTGGCACACCCTGACCGAAAGGCCCCGCATGACTGAACTTCGCAAAGGCCAAGCGCCCGCGCCCATCGCACGCGCTGAATTTGGCACCCGATTCAGAGCCTCATTCATGGACGCGGCGTTTCGAGCCGAAGACCCATCGATCAGTCGGCTTGAAGAGATCGCTTGGGGCGCTTACACCGAGGGGCGAAAAGCCCCATCAACCCAAAAAGCAGGCCCTGGTTACGCCGACCCCAGCTACGAGCTTTCGACCGAATGGATTGCCACCAAACATCGCCTGGACAAGGCGCAATTGGCATGGGGCAAATCGTCGGGTCCATCCAAGGTTTTATTGATCTGCGGATCGGCCCGAAACGACGGCACCTGCCCTGGAGAAATATCAAAAACCTTTCGCCTGGTTGAATTGGCGCGCGAGGTGTTAGAGCGCGCCGACGTGGTGGTCGATGTGCTGGACCTGAGTCTGATCACCTCGGACTACGATCGCAACATTCACCCCTGCAAAGGCTGCGTGTCTACTGCCATGCCGCTGTGCCATTGGCCTTGCAGTTGTTACCCCAACCATGCGCTGCACCAGACCAACGACTGGATGG
>JANPCR010000269.1:0-19961 GCA_031431035.1 Rhodoferax sp. | reverse complement strand
GAGCGTGCTGCAGACCTGATTCGAAGCCAGTCGGGTATGCATTTTGATCCGCGCTGTGTCGAGGTGTTTTTTGCGTCGTGGGACGAAGTGTTGAAAATTCGCGAAACCTTTCAGGATTCGGAATAGCTGATAGACAGGTGCGAGCTTGGAATGCTTGAAAGCCTTCCAGCTTCTCCTCTTCAAACCTCTTTACTTGGCAGATTGCCGACTGGCGACCTTCAAACTTTGCGCATTTTGGCGTGGTGTTTGATAAAGTTGGTGGCCCGGTTCATTTCATTGTCGGCTTGGCCCGCCATGGCTGAAACCGCAGCAAAATTTCCCTCGCTGATGAGCTTTTCCAATTGACGTGCCAAGTCAACTAAGGCGTTGGCCCCGACATTGGATGACGCGCCCCGAAGTTCGTGCAGCATGGCTTTCAATTGGGTTTGCGAAGCAGCTGGGTCGGCCAGCGCTGTGTTCAAGCGGGCTTGCAGCGGTTTCAGAAACACGGCATAGGCCGAAAGCAACTCATCGATCATGTCATGGTCACCATCGAGCAAATCGATCAAATGGCTCATCTCAATCGACGGAGCGCTAGCCGCAGCGGGGACTTTTTTCGGGGTTTTGGCTCGGCCTGGCGTGTCGGGTGTCACGGCTTGGGGTAGCCAGCGATCCAGCAACTCTGCCAACCGAATTGCATCGATGGGTTTGGCAATGTAGTCGTCCATGCCCGCCTGCAAACAGCGTTCACGGTCGCCTAACAAGGCGTTGGCCGTCATGGCTAAAACGGGTAATCGGTTCCCAGTTAACTGCTCTTTGGCGCGAATCATTTGGGTGGCTTCAAAACCGTCCATTTCAGGCATTTGGCAGTCCATCAACACCAAATCGTAAAGTCCTGTGGCCGCTGCTTCAATGGCTTGCATGCCGTTGGTCACGACATCCAGGGTGTAGCCCAGCCTTTGCAAAACTTGGGACGCAACCTTTTGATTGATCGCGTTGTCTTCGGCCAGCAAGAGGTGGCGCTTGGGGCCTATCGGCAAGAATTGCGACGACCAGGAGCCACCCACCATGCCACCCATTTCAGCCAATGGCGCGGGGGCTGTGTTGATTTCATGGGCTCGAAACAAGGAGTTCATCAGGCTGTCCAGCAATGCGGATTGTTTGATGGGTTTTTGCATGACCACGGCGCCCAGGTCTTCAAGCTGCTGCTTTTGATCGCGCTCGGATTGCGGCAAGCAACACACCAAGGCGTACACGCCTTCTTCTTGCATGGCAACAATTGCTTGGCTCAGCGTGGCGTCCTGCAAGGGGTGGGCCAGCACTACCAGGTCTGGAATCGCGC
This sequence comes from Rhodoferax sp., assembly GCA_031431035.1. GTDB lineage: Bacteria > Pseudomonadota > Gammaproteobacteria > Burkholderiales > Burkholderiaceae_C > JANYCG01. Next base: position 18,640 of record JANPCR010000269.1, on the reverse strand, counting down.
CGCGCCCTTTGAGCTGAACGACTCGCTGGCGCAACAATGCCAGGGTTTCGATGGACTCGTGGCGCATCCGCCAGGCTGTGAAACAGGTGCCCAGTATCATTCTGCAACCCAGGCTGTCGCCGGCAATCAGCGCAAAACGCCCGCGCAGATTTTCTTGGCGGTGGGGTTCAGGCTCGCTGTCCTGGGCCACCTCTAAAACTAGACGAATCCAAAAGGTTGACCCCCCGCCCAGCGTACTTTCGACTCCAATGTCGCCGCCCATTGCTTCAACTAGTCGCTTTGAGATCGATAGCCCTAAGCCTGTGCCACCGTACTTGCGGGTGGTTGAACTGTCTGCCTGGGCAAACGGTTCAAAAAGCCTGAGCTTGACCGCATCACTCAGCCCAATTCCACTGTCTCTGACCGAGAGCTTGATGGCAATGTGCCGGTCCGACGTGCCTGGGGCGGCGTCGGGGCCATCGTTGATTTCGCAGTCCGCCCGCACCTCAACTTCGCCTTTCGCCGTGAACTTGATAGCGTTTGATATGAAGTTGAGCAGCACTTGGCGGATGCGGGTGGGGTCGCCCAGCAGGCGGTCAGGGACTTTGGGCATGATGACGCTGGCCAGTGTCAAGGCCTTCTCATTGGCCCTCGCTGCGAGCAGTTCCACACTGTCTTCAATAACCTCTCGAACAGAAAACTCGGTGTGCTCCATAGCCATTTGCCCGGCTTCGATTTTGGAATAGTCCAGCACGTCATTGACAATGGACATCAGCGCATTGGCGGACAGCTTGATGGTGCGCATGAACTCGCCCTGCTCGCTGTTCAGAGGAGTGTCGAGCATCAAGTCTGTCATGCCGATCACGCCATTGAGCGGTGTGCGAATCTCGTGGCTCATGGTGGACAGGAATTCAGCCTTCAATCGCATGGCGGCTTCAGCTGAATTTTTGGCCTCCAGCAGGCGCTGTTGCAAGAGCTGCTCTTCACGCAGGTCTGAAAAAACCACAAGCATGCCGGTTTTTCCCCCCTCCAGCGTCAAGGGCGAGCCACTTAAAGCGACGGGAAAGGCCGCGCCTTGGCGGTGGGTGAACAGTTCATCGTTGGTTCTGAAGGCTTGTTTGGCCTGCATAGCCTGACCAAATGGCGTGAGCTGAATCGTCTGCCCGCCATCGATGCGCCGACTTTGCACAATGTCTTGCATGGGCCGGCCAAAGCATTCATCCTGGCGCCAGCCAATCAGGCGTTCAGCCTCCGCATTAAGGTAAATGACCCGCCCATTTTCATCGAGGGTGTAAACGCCTTCACCCAAGTTGTCCAAAATCATGCGCAACTGGTCGGCCAATTTTTGTGTGGCGCTTTCAAGGGCTTTTTGGGCGGTGATATCCGTTTGCAAGGCAACGTATTGCTGGGGTTTGCCGGTTCGACTTGCAAACGGCACCACGGTGGTTTGTGCCCAGTACAGGCTGCCGTCCTTTTTGGCATTGCAAATTTCACCACGCCACACTTTGCCTGCAGAAATGACTTGCCAACGGTCTGCAAAAAATTCAGACGAATGCTGTCCCGATTGTTGCAAGCGGTAGTCTTTGCCTAAAAGCTCTTCGCGGGTGTAGCCACTGATGTTGCACAGCTGGTCGTTGGCGTAAGTGATCTTGCCTTCGCTGTCAGTCATGCTGACAATCGCATGCTGGTCCAGCGCAGTTTGCAACCAGATTGACCGCTCGACCCGGCGCAAGGTATTGCGTCGGTAGTAGAGCATCAAAGGCAGGGCGATCAAGACGATGGCGCTTGCGATCAGGGCGGCGTCGAACAGGGCTTCCGTCAATTTGCTTGCACCGCTGGGCACGATGTGCGGCAAAACCATCATGATCAGCAACTCGGCAACAAAAGCGGCCACCACAATCATCGCCAAAAGCGTGAGCACGACTTTCATGGATTGCTTACCAAACACATGGGACTGTTTGGCAAATTCATCCTGGGCCAACAGATCAATTCTTGAATTCACGGCTGCTTTTTCTGTTTGTTGTGGGTTTTTGCTTGGCATGGCTTGGCAGCAGGGGTTTATTTCTGGCGGATTAGAGCAATGAAAGACGCCTTCATTGTCAACCATAACACGGCACAGATGAGCTTTTTGGACTGCCCCGTGTTGCTAAAAGCGCTGCTCAAAGTGCTGGGATAATCAGGGTATGCCGAGCCCCAGTCCCGCCCCCGCCAGCGCCCCCGCCAATGCGCTTGCTGCCTCAATCCCTGCTGCGCGGAACCAAGGCGTGAATCGGTGGCGTTTGTCGGTCGCGCCCATGATGGATTGGACGGATCGCCACTGTCGGTATTTCCATCGCTTACTGTCTGGGCATGTCTTGCTCTACACCGAAATGGTGACCACGGGCGCGTTGATCCACGGTGATGTGCAGCGGCACTTGCAGTTCAATAAAGAAGAGCATCCTTTGGCGCTGCAATTGGGTGGCAGTGACCCGTTGGAGTTGGCCCAGTGCGCGCGCCTGGGAGCCGAGTGGGGGTACGACGAAATCAATTTGAATTGCGGCTGTCCGTCAGAGCGGGTGCAGCGTGGCGCGTTTGGAGCCTGCCTGATGGCCGAGCCCACCTTGGTGGCTGATTGCGTGAAAGCCATGGTGGACTCGGTTGACGTGGCCAAAATCCCGGTGACCGTGAAGCACCGCATTGGCATTGACAAATCGGAAGACTATTCTTTTGTGCGCGATTTTGTCGGCACGGTGAGTGAAGCGGGGTGCCAAACCTTCATTGTTCATGCGCGCAACGCCTGGCTGAAGGGCCTGTCGCCCAAGGCCAACCGCGAGGTGCCGCCGCTGCGCTACGAGGTCGTGCGGCAGTTGAAAAAGGACTTTGCGCACCTGCGTTTCGTGGTAAACGGCGGCATCACCACGTCAGCGCAATTGCATCAGCATTTGAGCGACGTTGATGGCGTGATGTTGGGGCGCGAGGCCTACCACAACCCTTGGTGGTTGAGCGAATGGGACGCTGAATTCTTGAGTGACAAATTGCGTCAACCCCCAAGCCCGTCAGCTGCCAAAACCCGTGAGCAGATTGAACATGCCATGTGCGATTACATGGTGCGCGAGGCTGCTTTGCATGGCACGCCTTGGGCCAGCATTGCCCGCCACATGCTGGGTTTGCGCCACGGTTTGGCAGGGTCGCGCCGTTGGCGGCAGGTTTGGAGCGACCACAAACTCAAGGGTCTGAACCCGCATGCGGTGATGGCCTTGGCTCATCAGGGTGCCGAATTGCGGGCTGAAGCGCCTTCTGAATTGCCTTCAGAGGCCCATGCATAGGCGATCAGGCTTATGGCCCATGCGACAGGTGAAGTGGCTGGCACGAGAATGCTATATTTATGATAGCAAACTATTGATATTATTCGAGAGCTAGAGGCATATTTCATTCATATTTTGGTCAATTTGTCACTTTTTGCAAAAAGTCATATCACCGGTGATATCACTTTTGAAAAATTCATTCAAACTGCTTTTGCCTACAATCAAAACAGCAAACCGCGCAGATTCTCATTTTTAAGACCTACACAAGGAGCCTTTCATGCACGACACCACCCACTTTTACATCGACGGCGCATGGGTTGCTCCGCTGCAAACCAATCCGTTTCAGGTCATCAATCCGGCCACTGAGAAGGCGGTTGGCACCATCTCTATCGGTTCCGCAGCCGACGCAGACCGTGCCGTGAAGGCGGCGCACAAGGCGTTTGCAACTTTTTCATTGACCACAGTGGCACAGCGCCAAGAGCTGCTGCAATCGATCATTGCTGTGTACAAAAAGCGCATGAATGACGTGGCCAGCGCGATATCGCAAGAAATGGGTGCGCCGCTGGCGGGCCTGGCCACCCGCGCGCAGGCACCCGCTGGCTTGGGGCATTTCATCGTGGCCAGCAAGGTGTTGGCAGATTTTGAATTTGAACGTATGCAAAAAACCACCAAAATCGTGCGCGAACCGGTGGGCGTGTGCGCGCTGATCACGCCGTGGAACTGGCCCATGAACCAGATGACCTGCAAAATCGCCCCAGCGCTGGCGACCGGCTGCACCATGGTTTTGAAACCCAGCGAACTCGCGCCTTTGAGCGCACATGTGCTGGCTGAAATTTTGCATGAAGCTGGTGTGCCACCTGGCGTGTTCAACCTGGTGGACGGAGACGGCCCGGGAGTGGGCTCTGCGCTGTCCAGCCACCCGCTCGTCGACATGGTGTCGTTCACCGGTTCCACCCGCGCTGGCATATTGGTGCAAAAAGCGGCTGCTGAAACCATCAAGCGTGTGTCGCTGGAGCTTGGTGGCAAATCTGCCAACATCATCACTGAAGACGCTGACCTGGCCGCCGCCGTGAAACACGGCGTGATGAGCATGATGACCAACACGGGCCAAAGTTGCAACGCGCCCAGCCGCATGCTGGTGCCCGCCAGCAAACTTGCTGAGGCCGAGGCAATCGCTGCGGCCACTGTTGCCAAAATCAAGGTGGGTGACCCCACAGCGCCCGAAACCACTATGGGCCCGTTGGCCAACGGAGCGCAGTTTGGTCGGGTGCAAAAGATGATCGAGCTTGGCATCGCTGAAGGCGCCAAAGTGATCGCGGGCGGCACAGGCCGCCCTGACGGCATCACCGCCGGGTATTTTGCCAAACCGACCATTTTCAGCAATGTCAACAACCAGATGGACATTGCCCGCCAAGAAATTTTTGGCCCTGTGTTGTGCATGCTGCCTTACACCGGTGGCGTGGATGAAGCCGTGGCCATTGCCAACGACACGCCTTATGGCCTGTCTGGCTACGTGTACGCGGCCACGCCCGAAGCCGCAGGCCAAATCGCCGCTCGCTTGCGCACGGGCAACGTGCATTTGAACGGTGCCGGTGGCGACAATGCGGCGCCCTTTGGTGGCTACAAGCAGTCCGGCAATGGCCGCGAATGGGGCGCCGTAGGATTTGAAGAGTTTTTGGAAACCAAGGCCGTGTTCAATCCGCCTGCACCTGTTGCCGCACCAGCCTGAGGAACGTCATCGCGCCACAATTCTGGTTGTCTCGGCGCCAAGATTTAGAAGTGGGCGCAAGGCTACGCGCTGGTACGATGGGTTGACCATGAGCCCAGAGCCAATTTCTCGAACCTTCAAGCCCTTGCCCGCACCGTTGGAGGGTGTACAGGTTCGACTTAACAGCATTGCTGGTTCGGTCGTTTTGTATGGCCTGTCACCGCCGACGCAAGCGACCCAGCGGCTATTGAACCCGCTCCTTCTCGTACACAGCATCAACGCGTCCGCGAGTGCGTTTGAGGTCAAACCACTGTACGACCATTACGGCAAAACCCGGCCGACTTATGCGCTTGATTTGCCGGGTTACGGCTTGTCAGACCGCAGTGATCGGCCCTACACCCTGCGGCTGATGACGGATGCACTTCTTGAAGCGCTGGCGCATATCCGCACCCAGCACTCCGGGGTAACGGTGGACGTGGTGGGCGTATCTTTGTCGAGCGAATATGTTGCACGTGCCGCTTGCGAAATGCCTGATGCGATGGGCCGCATTGCGCTGGTTAGCCCCACCGGCTTCAGCCGTAGCAAACGCTACCGTGGTGCGCCGGGCTCTTCACGAGGCATCCCGTGGCTGCACCGCTTGCTCAGTAACCCCAAGTGGAGCAGCGGGTTATTCAACTCGCTCACTCGGCCAGGTGTGATCCGTTACTTTTTAAAGCGTACTTTTGGCACTCAAAAAATCGACGAAGCGCTGTGGCGCTATGACGTCCTGACCACGCGCCAAATCGGCGCCAAACACGCGCCCCTCTATTTTTTGTCCGCGTATTTGTTCGCGGCAGATATCAACACGCTGTATGAGTCGCTGACTTGCCCTGTGTTTGTCTCTATGGCAACGCGCGGCGACTTCACTGACTACCAGGGTCGCACAACGGTGAGCGACCGGCCGAATTGGCAGTTCCATTCGGTTGAGGGTGGCGCGTTGCCTTACTTTGAAAATTTGGCAGGTTTTACCGCTTTATTGGATCAATTTTTCTCGTCCGATTTTGGCCCCATACCATAAGGCTCTACCAGATGCCAAATGTGCGGCGGTACCATGTTTTTCATCTTGCCAGGAATTTCACGCCGTAGGTGAATGATGGTTTCGGCCGCCTTCATGTCGATGCGGGCACGCGCAAACTCCAGGCCACGCGGGCCTACGCGCGGCATCAGCCAGCCAACAATGGGGCGCAGCCAGTTCGGCATTTTTCTAAGTGGCAAACCACCCGCTGCCAACTCGACGTTTTTGATGAAGCCCTTCACAGCGCCTTGCCGCTTGCCCGCGCTTCCAGGTGCCGATGTGATGACGTCGTCGCCCAGCAGCTTCAGCAAGTCTTCACCGCGCTGGTTGCGCACCAGCAGCCACTGTTCGCCCTGGCCCCCCATGTAGCCCACGGTGATGTCGCTCAGCACATTGGTGTAGTCCACACAGGTTCTGCAAGTCAGCGGGAAAAAATCATTCGGTAACTTGGACAGCGGCAATTGCAAAAACGGAATCGCCTTCACGCGGCCATCCTTGTAGCGCAGCTCAACGTGATAGTCGGCTCTGAATTCAAGGTAAGTCACGTTGTCCGGGTTTTCGCCTTGGTCTTCGCCCAGCAGGGCCAAAAATTCATGAAAGCGCTCGGTCGTGGTGTTGTCTGAACACGGCGTGCCGATGACATAAAGCTGCTCCAGTCCCAGCTCGCGTTTCAACTCGTCTTCAATCGCCCGCAGCGCGTAGATTTGGCAGGGTATGCCAATCACGGCTAGGCGCTTGTAGCCCATGGCCAATGCAGGCTCAACCAGCGCCAGCAGTGGCGCATAACCCATGCGCATGCCCCGGCACTGCGCCATGCCTTCAGCGCGGGTAACGATCACCGGCTTGGGCCGCCACTTGTCGTTGGCATCTGGCGCCATCGTCAGTACCGCATCCACTGCACCCGTTTGTAGCAGCCGCTCTGCCAGACGGGTGGTAATGCCTGTCCACTGCGCGCCGGGTGCCGGCGCGGCCATCCTGGCGCGCAGCATCCGGTTGTGTGGGCCAAAAAACAGCTCGTCTGGCTTTGCAATGTCACGCGCCCGCCCATGTACCGCAGTTTCCAATCGTGCGTAATCAGGTTTGATGAACTGGCAAGCCTGCCCGCAACGCTTCGGGTTGCTGGTGCGCGATAGGCCGCAATCCGTGCACAAGCCGCGTGCAGGGCCGCCAGTGATGGCGGGTTCCAGGAGGGCAGGTGTGCTTGACGACTGGGAAAAAGTGACGGGGGTGATTTTTGGCGCTATGGGCATGCTGAGACTTTACCTTTTACTCTGAGGTCGTCATTTTCCGATGGCATGTAGTCCTTCGCGACGCTTTACAAATCAGGGTATGTCCTGCAAGTATTTTGAATAGGACACGTCGGTACCATCTTTGGTTGCCATCTATCAGCGCTTGTCATCGCTCTACCTGCACCCGTCTCACGCTAAAGTGTTTCATTGGGTAGTCCAAACCCAGCTTGGAACTTCCCCTACTGTCAAGCTGTCTGCGTGCCTGGTTTGCGGGGAAACGCCAACGCCAACGCATTGGCCAATGAACCTTTTTAGGTTCATAAAGCCGTCATGCCTCCAGTACTCTCTGCGGCGTTTTACGCCTAAACGGGCTCAGACCCACCATCGCAGCTCGTGCGAGATTGGTTGAAAAGCTTGACCAAATAGGAGCGCACGGAGGTGGGTCAACTCCACTATCTATAGGGAAAGTTTCTGCTCGAAACCTACAAGCTCATGATGACCTTGATGCTTGGTGATTTGGAAATGATTGGCCTGATCATCATAGTGCTTGAGTTCGTGGACATGCCCAGGGTGGCCCAATTGGTTTGGGTGGTGGCACTGGCCGGGGTTTCACTTTTTGTGACCACCGGGCATTTTGACAAAAAAGACATGAAAAAGCCTGACTGGCTGGACCACGTCAACACCTACAACCTGAAGCTCAAACTGGCTTTCGCCATCATCTCCATTTCACGCGTGCATGCGCTGAAAACCTATTTGAGCGGCGAGCTGAGTTTGGAAAACATCCAGATCGTGACCATGGTGGCTGTCATCCACTTCACTTTTGTGCCATCAGCCATTGGCATCTCGTTTGCGGAAAGGCTGACGCGGGATAAAGCCTGGAGTAGCGATGGTGAAGAGGCTAGCTTCGGCCGGGCGGCTAGTACCAACTTTGACCACTTTTTGCGCGAAGAAGGACGGCTAAAAATAGCGACCAGCCCGGCCATCAAACACGTGATCGTGTGGGAGTTTGGCCAATTCCTTCAAAAAGCCAACGTCACCCAAACTGATGTGGCCAAACGCCTGGGCACCAGCTGAGCCGTCGTGAGCTGCACGCTAGGGAAGCTCTGCATAACCCGTCGCGTTTCGTGAAGTCCGGCCTCGGGCGGTCTGCGGCGTTGGTTTTATTGCAAACATTCTCGATATTTGCTGCAAAAACCGCCTTGCATCCCATCCCGAGCCGGCACTACACGATTCCGCGATGAGTTATGCAGAGCTTCCCCAGATGAGGCCGACTTGGCCGTTACCCTATCTACCCTGGCCAACGCAGCAAGCGGCTTGGGGCGCGATAAGCAGTTTGGCTTGGCTCAGTAGATTTGAAAACGAAAAAGTGCGCTGGAATGACCGGGAGATACTAGCCTGCGAAACCGCATTTGCGGTCAGGCAAACGCAAGCACCTGCCTAGGGGCACACTGGTTTGGTACGCCTCAGGTCAGAATTGTCGGCTTAGGCGATCACCGAACTCGCCGAGGGTACTTCAAGGGTAAACCCAAGCTGGCAAAAATAGCTCGTACGCCGCGAAGGCCCACCACTCGCGGGTTTGTACTGAGCGAATTTCCCATTTTTTTCATCCATTTGGGGGATGTAATACTTTTTGTTCCTGGGTAGCATGGGCTGCGATGGCGATGGGGGGCGTTGCTTGGGCGATTTGGGTGAGTTCAGGCTTTGAAACATCTGAACTCGGCACCTGTCAGGAGTTCTATCGCACCAAAGGGATTGATTCTGGCAGTGGTTGGGTGCGTAGTTGAAGTAATCGCCATTGTATTTAATATAAGTGTTAATAAATTGCGAATTTGACCGTTGGCAATGTAGAAATCAATCCTTTTGAGGCTTTGGGTCTGGTGAAAATAACTCCCCTCGCTCTTTATTAGATAGCAGTTGGATTGATTGGATATTATTGGTATCGAGCGAAATTTAGATTTTTATGACCTCAATAATATCGATAAACGACAGACTTGATCCCAATAACTTTGTAGTTGAAGGGCTAATTTGAGATGAAAACCTCCACTTCTATATTTGCATTTACTTTATTTACGCGGCAGCTTTTGAGACTTTGCATGTTTGCCTCGTTAATCTTGATGGCTTTTGATGGCTATGCGGCCTGCTCAGGAGATCGAGTCAAGCGTCTTGGTAAGAGTGGTAACACGGTTGCTTCCATCGCTAAGACTTGCAAAATGAGCAAAGACGAAATCAAAGAGATTCTGGAGGAAGATAGCGAAGAGAGCCAAGACGACGGATCAGAAAACAAGCTGCCACCTGGCGTGTCTGTTGGGCAATGCGGATGTTGGGGGGCAGTTAGTCTGCAATTCCGGCAACCGCATCAAATGTGCAAAAGTGGTTATGCAAAGCCTAGTTTTTGTTCTGCGATTTGCCCTCTCGGCGGATATGCTTGGCGTGGGATCTGCACCTAAAAGACTGGAAACAAAGCGATGAAGTCTTATAGTCATTTTGTCTTTGTAACTCTTGCTATCTTGCTCGTGGCTCCACATTCAACAGGCCAAAGAACATCTCGCGGGTATCCCTGTTTTAACGCTTTAAGCGTTGGACAAGTAAAAGTGGATGCCCCGGAGTGCCAAGAAAGCGATCCCTTGAAACTGGGCCAAAACGAGCTTGTCCAGGCGATGATGAACGGGTTCGGCATTGATCCAGTAATGATCGCATTCCATGGCTGTAAAAGCACAAACTTTAGGGTGATGGAATCGGAAGATTCCAAAGGTATGGTGCGCTTTGTGATCAATTATCCGCTAAGCATTGGGAATAGATTCCTTGCGCCCGTCTCACACGAACTCGCACATGTCGTTCAAATATTGAAAGCTGGTAACTCTCAAAAACTAAAAGAGTCATCTTCGTCGATAGAGATCGAGCTTGCGGCCGATTTTATGGTCGGGTATAGCTTCGCACGGCATTTAAAGAGCGTGTCTTTCGATCAATTCCTAGAGAACCTTTCTCTTGTGGGGCTATACGTTGAGAAAGATATCGATGCCCACGGAACGCCAGAGCAACGTTCGAATGCCTTTCGAATTGGTGCCGTAAACGCATATCCTTTCTCGCAGCTTAGCCTTTCTAAGTCGATTGATCATTTCCTAAGGAACAATATCAATGCAATCCTTAATCAATAAAGTCAAGTGTGCTTTAGGTCTTGGGATTGTTATTAGTACAGCCAGCGCAATTGCAGTAGACATTAACTTTGACAAACTAGATAAATGTACCGCGCTTTCGAGAATCCATGCTACGCTGCTTAGCGGCGACTTTCCAGCTGTCTCGGAATGTCGATCGGCGACAGGGCCAATCGAAACTGCGTTTCCAGATTGGGTCAATCAACATGGGCATCGGCTTTGCCTTTTGAAAACTAATACGTTTGTTGAACTAAGTGGTCTTAAGTGCTACCGGGAGCGATATGGGACAACTAACTCGTTGACTTGTTATGGAGAAAGACCGGCTGCACTCGTCCGGGATTACATGGTCAACTTCAAGGAAAGGTACGCCTCTCAGTCAAATGACTATTTAAGTCGAGCGAGGCAATGCGATATATCCAGTGGTGATGCATCTAGAAGAGACGCGACTGCGTTACCTACACTGCTTCAATATGCTGGTAAACAAGAGTTCGGATTTTCTTCTGCGCTGGGCAAACAGAAGTTACAGAATGGTGAGGCCCTCCATGGATTTGCTACCACTTCGCCCAAAGTTGGGCAGCATGGAGCGGCTGCCTTTGAATACCTCAATGTAAGACAGTTCGATCCTATTGATCCGAAAACTTTAGATGCAGGGCAAATTATTGGAAAATGGAGGGTCAAACTATCTAGCAATGCTGATGATAGCAATTTTGCTAGATTTGAGTCGATTTTTCGCAAAGCAGGCCTCGGTTTTGTTGTCAAGGCAATTGATATCGATATTCGGCGTGATGCCAATGCAGACTCTTATACAGGCTCGGATTCCATTACAAAGAAGATTCTTAGATCCATAACCACTGATCTGGCAAATGAAGAGTTTACTGTGATGAGTGAACCCGATGTTCTTAGGGCCGTCGGGGTTCAACAAGGATCAATATCTGATGTAGTTAATCGACTCCGTCCTTATGGTGACCGCCTATCTCCAACAGTTGCGAAAAATCTAGATTTCAAAATGTGGATAAAGGACTCTGGTAAGCCCTGCATGCAAGGTGGAAATGGCGCTTTCGGCGCAGGTGTGTTTCGAACAGACGGAATTATTGGAGCCTTAGATAATTACGGTTCCATAAGTTTTTTTGTGTTTGGCTTGGGAGCTTGCGCGAGATCTAACTCACCTCAAAGACGTTACGTTGAAGATCTTGTTAAAGATGCTAAAGAAAATATGGTTTCAGGATTGCCAAATAATTAGAGGGATAGATCAATGCTAAACACCACACGGCGTGACTTAATGATTTACGCATCCTTCCTGCCCGCTACAGGATTAACATACTCTCAAACCAAGGCTGAAGTAGGATACTCCGATCCTGATGCAACCGAAAAATGGATGAAAACCTGGATGAATGCTCCCGGTGCAGTTGCCGGTGGTCTGTTTTTCGGTAAGTTCTTTGATCGCATTTGGTTTTTGACAAAGATGATCGAGTGGACGCCAAATGCGGGGCAAGAACATCTACCGAAGGTCAATCCTCCTGAAGGGTTTGTGACCGACTTAACTAGCATCCCTAGGATCTTTTGGTCGTTTCTGCCACCAGATGGAAGTTATGCCTATGCTGCTGTCATTCATGATTATTTGTATTGGACGCAAAACGTGGACAGGGAAAAGGCTGACTTAATTTTCAAATTCGCAATGGAGGATCTGAAAATTAACAAAGATCATATCGAGGCTATTCACCTTGCGGTGAGGGTAGGCGGTGAGGGCGCTTGGGAAAACAATCGAAAGTTGAGGCATTTAGGTGAACGTCGGATTCTAAAAAAATACCCCGACGATCCAAAAGTAACATGGGAAACTTGGAAGAAAATAATCGGTAATACTTAATCACGCTAATGCCGATGCGCCCAATACACAGCGGAGGTTCGTTCGGCTCAGTACGGGTAAACTGACTATAAGGGCTCTGTTACGCCGCCGCCTCCTGTCCACTTTCGATATGCGCCCGCATCGCCGCCTGTGCAGCCCCAGCGTCACCTTTTTTCAACGCAACCATGATGGCCGAATGTTCGGCCAGTGACTCTTCAATCCGCCCCGGCCTGGTGAGTGACTGCGCGCGGTTGAGCTTCATCACTTTGCGCAAGTCAGCCACCATTTGCTCGCGCCAGCGGTTGTTGGCGACCTCCAGCAGTTTGATGTGGAAGGCTTCGTTGAGGGTGAAGAACCGCAGGTGATCTTTGCGGTCTTTGGCGGATTTTTCCAGCTGCTGGTGCAGGGCTTCCAGCTCCTGCAGTTGAGCCGCCGTGGCGGTGCTGGCCACAGTGCCTGCAGCGTCGGCCTCTAGCACGGCCCTAAGGTGGAAAACATCACACAGGTCTTTGTCATTGACCTCGGTCACATAGGCACCGCGCCGCATCTTCATGGTGACCAGGCCCTCGGCGGCCAGCACTTTGATGGCTTCGCGCAGGGGGGTGCGGCTGATGCCGTACTCTTGGGCCAGCTTCAGCTCGTCGATCCATGCGCCGGGCTCCATGTCGCTGGTCTTGCCCGCAAAGATGCGCTGGCGTAGGAGCTCGGCTACCTCTTCATACAAGGGGCGGGGTTTAAGTCTGGTAGACGACAAGGAGGCGTTCATAAGCTTCTAAGTTTACATGAAACTGAATTTTGAATTCATAATTACAAACGTATTTATGGGTAAAATTGGTGCATGACTGACAACTCTAAATCCGCCACATTGGCCGACTGGGCCAAGGCCGCTGCCAAATCGGCTCCCGGTGGGAACGTCGATGCGCTGGGCTGGTTGACGCCAGACGGCATTCAAATTAAAGCGCTTTACACGGCAGAAGACTTGGCGGGCCTGCCCCACGCCAACTCATTGCCTGGTTTCGCGCCCTACATTCGCGGGCCGCAGGCCACGATGTACGCGGTGCGCCCTTGGACCATTCGCCAATACGCAGGTTTCTCCACCGCGCAAGAGTCCAATGCGTTTTACCGCAAGGCGCTGGCGGGCGGCGGGCAGGGCGTATCGGTGGCGTTTGACTTGGCGACCCATCGCGGCTACGACTCAGACCACCCGCGCGTGACGGGCGATGTGGGCAAGGCGGGCGTGGCGATTGATTCGGTCGAAGACATGAAGATTCTCTTTGACCAAATTCCATTGGACAAAGTTAGCGTCAGTATGACGATGAACGGCGCTGTATTGCCGGTGCTGGCGGGTTATATCGTGGCGGCCGAAGAGCAGGGCGTTACCCAAGCCCAATTGAGCGGCACGATTCAGAACGATATTCTCAAAGAGTTCATGGTGCGCAACACCTACATCTACCCGCCCGCGCCCAGCATGCGCATCATTGGCGACATCATTGAGTACACGGCGAAGAATATGCCGAAGTTCAATTCGATCTCCATCAGCGGTTACCACATGCAGGAGGCCGGTGCCAATCAGGCGCTGGAACTGGCCTTCACCCTGGCGGACGGCAAGGAGTATGTGAAGACTGCCATCAACAAGGGCATGGACGTTGATGAATTTGCCGGACGCCTGAGCTTCTTCTGGGCCATCGGCATGAACTTCTACCTCGAGGTGGCCAAAATGCGTGCGGCGCGCCTGCTATGGTGCCGCATCATGACCGGCTTCAACGCCAAATCGCCAAAGAGCCTGATGCTGCGCACGCACTGCCAGACCAGCGGCTGGAGCCTGACCGAGCAAGACCCCTACAACAACATTGTGCGCACCACGGTTGAGGCGATGGCGGCGGTGTTTGGCGGCACCCAATCCTTGCACACAAATTCTTTTGATGAGGCGATAGCGCTGCCCACTGAATTCAGCTCGCGCATCGCCAGAAACACCCAACTGATCATCCAGGAAGAAACCCACATCACCAGCGTGGTCGACCCTTGGGCAGGCAGCTACATGATGGAAAAGCTCACCCAAGACATGGCAGACGCGGCGTGGAAGATTATTGAAGAAGTGGAAGCCATGGGTGGCATGGTGAAAGCCGTGGACAGCGGTTGGGCCAAGCTGAAAATCGAGGCGGCAGCGGCTGAAAAGCAAGCTCGCATCGACAGTGGCAAGGATGTGATTGTGGGCGTTAACAAATACAAGCTTAAAACCGAAGACGCTATTGAAACCAGAGACATCGACAATGTCGCTGTCCGAGACGCTCAAATCGAACGGCTCGTGAATATCAAAAGCAGCCGAGATGCCTTGGCCGTAACAGCGGCTTTGGAGGCCATCACTTTTGCGGCTGGTCATGACACTGGCAATTTGCTCGACCTGACGGTGACGGCGGTGCGGGCCCGTGCGACAGTTGGCGAGGTCAGTGATGCGCTGGAGCAGGCTTTCGGACGGCACCGAGCAGACATTCACAAAGTCAGTGGTGTCTATGCTGCGGCTTACGACTCGGATTCAAGCCAGGGCGACACCATGGAATATTGGAACGAACTCAAAAGCGAGATTTCTAAATTTGCGGAAGACCAAGGGCGCAGGCCTCGGGTCATGATCAGCAAGCTCGGCCAGGATGGCCACGACCGGGGAGCCAAGGTTGTTGCGACGGCCTTTGCAGACTTGGGTTTTGATGTGGACATGGGCCCCTTGTTCCAGACCCCAGAGGAATGTGCGCGCCAGGCGATTGAAAACGACGTGCATGCGGTCGGTGTTTCCACCTTGGCTGCAGGCCACAAAACACTGGTTCCTGCAATCATCGCTGAACTGAAAAAAATGGGCGCAAACGAAATCATCGTATTTGTAGGCGGCGTCATTCCCAGGCAAGATTACGATTTTTTATACGCAGCAGGCGTCAAGGGCATCTACGGGCCTGGCACGCCCATACCCGTCAGTGCCAAAGACGTGTTGATGCAAATCAAAAAGGCGCTTGGGTGATCGTCTCGCAATGGCTGGCTGATTTGCGAAGCGCCTCGCAGGCAACGCAGCGCCGGGCAATTGCCAAAACCATCACGCTGATGGAATCAACGCGATCTGACCATCGCGCGCAGGCCGATGAGTTGCTGACCGCGTTGCTGCCCTTCACTGGCAACTCGTTCAGACTGGGCATCAGCGGCGTTCCGGGTGTTGGCAAATCGACCTTCATTGAAGTGCTGGGCTTGCACTTGATTGAAATGGGTCATCGTGTGGCGGTGCTCACCATTGACCCGTCTTCAACGGTTTCAGGGGGTTCGATTCTGGGCGACAAAACCCGCATGGAAAAACTCTCGGTCAATGAAAGCGCTTACATTCGCCCGAGCCCCAGCAGCGGCACTCTGGGAGGTGTGGCCGAAAAAACGCGCGAAGCCATGCTGGTCTGCGAAGCCGCCGGGTATGACATCGTGATTGTCGAAACCGTAGGCGTGGGTCAGTCCGAGACCGCCGTCGCCAACATGACCGACATGTTTGTGCTGATGCAGTTGCCCAATGCAGGCGACGATTTGCAGGCTATCAAAAAGGGTGTGATGGAACTCGCCGATTTGGTGGTCATCAACAAAGCGGATATTGACCCAGATGCCGCGACTCGGGCTGAAGCCACCATTGCCTCGTCCCTGCGCCTGCTGGGCCTGCATGGAGGAGCCAGCCAGGCACCATTCGGCAAAGACAATTGGAGTCCGAAAGCGATGCAGATCAGCGCCCTTGTGGGTCAAGGCGTGGCAGCGTTTTGGTTGGCTGTGCAAAACTTCAAGGCCAGTCAATCCATGCACGGCGAGCTTGTGGGTCGTCGACAACATCAGTCGCTGGCCTGGATGTGGGAGCGTATCGATGCGGGACTCAAGCAATCGTTCCGCTCAAATTCCCAAGTGAAGGTGTTGCTGCCTCAATTGAGCGAGCAAGTGCGATCAGGGCAACTAGCAGCGTCATCGGCCGCAAGAAAACTTCTTCTGGCTTCGCATGATCTGTCTCCGGTTGTGACCGAATCGACCCGCGCGGCGACAAACCAGACTGAATACCCCCCAAAGCATGCGCTTTGAAGCATTAACCAAAAGCGAGACACTGACTATGCAGGACATCCTGGAACAATTGGAAGCCAAACGAGACCTTGCCCGCTTGGGCGGAGGTCAAAAACGCATTGACGCGCAGCACAGAAAGGGAAAATTAACAGCCCGCGAAAGGCTGGAGATTTTACTTGACGAAGGCAGCTTTGAGGAATGGGATATGTTCGTCGAGCACCGTTGCGTGGACTTCACTATGGATGAGCAAAAGATCCCAGGCGATGGCGTCGTCACCGGTTACGGCATGATCAATGGCCGCTTGGTTTTTGTCTTCAGTCAAGATTTCACGGTGTTTGGTGGAGCCCTGTCTGAGGCCCATGCTGAAAAGATTTGCAAAGTCATGGATCAGGCCATGAAAGTGGGTGCGCCTGTGATTGGTTTGAACGACTCTGGCGGAGCGCGCATTCAGGAGGGAGTGGCTTCGTTAGGCGGCTATGCCGATGTGTTTCAGCGCAACGTGATGTCCAGTGGCGTGATTCCACAAATCAGCATGGTCATGGGTCCCTGCGCAGGTGGCGCGGTTTACTCGCCCGCCATGACCGACTTTATCTTCATGGTCAAAGACAGCAGCTACATGTTTGTGACGGGACCTGAAGTGGTCAAGACGGTAACGCATGAAGAGATCAGTGCCGAAGAGCTGGGTGGGGCCATCACGCACACCACCAAAAGTGGCGTTGCGGATTTGGCGTTTGACAATGATGTTGAGGCCCTATTGATGCTGCGTCGGCTCTACAACTACTTGCCCCTCAACAATCGCGAAAAAGCACCAGTCAGGCCCAGTGGGGACCCGGCTTCGCGGGTGGATTTTTCGTTAGATACCTTGGTGCCTGACAACGCCAACAAGCCGTACGATATGAAAGAGCTGATTCTCAAAACCGTTGATGACGGAGACTTTTTTGAGCTTCAGCCAGACTATGCCAAGAATATCGTGATTGGTTTTGCGCGCATGGACGGCCAGACCATTGGCATCGTCGCGAACCAGCCTTTGGTTTTGGCGGGCTGCCTGGACATCAAGTCGTCCATCAAGGCTGCACGGTTTGTGCGTTTTTGTGACGCGTTCAACATCCCTGTGATTACTTTTGTCGATGTCCCTGGTTTCATGCCTGGCACATCACAAGAGTACGGCGGCATTATCAAACACGGTGCCAAACTGCTGTACGCCTATGCCGAATGCACCGTCCCCAAAATCACCGTCATTACCCGCAAAGCCTATGGTGGTGCCTACGACGTAATGTCATCGAAGCACTTGAGGGGTGACGTGAATTTTGCGTGGCCCAACGCTGAAATTGCTGTCATGGGTGCCAAGGGTGCGGTAGAGATTATTTTCCGAGAAGACAAGGGAGATCCGGTGAAGCTGGCCGCCAAGGAAGCCGAGTACAAACGCCGATTCGCCAACCCCTTTGTCGCTGGTGCGCGCGGCTTTATTGATGACGTGATATTGCCCCATGAGACCCGAAAGCGGATCTGCAGGTCACTGGTGATGTTGAAAGACAAAAAAATTGAGAATCCGTGGCGCAAGCACGGCAATATTCCGCTCTAGATTCTGAGGATCACCATGATGTTTACAAAAATTCTGATTGCCAACCGGGGCGAGATCGCCTGCCGCGTTATTCAAACAGCCCGCAAGATGGGTATACAGACGGTTGCTGTGTACTCGGACGCTGACAAAGACGCCCGACATGTCCAACTGGCCGATGAGGCCGTTCACATTGGTGCGGCACCCTCGCGCGAGTCGTATTTGATGGCTGACAAAATTATTGCAGCCTGCAAGCAGACCGGCGCGCAGGCGGTGCACCCAGGGTATGGGTTTTTGTCTGAAAACGCAGGCTTCGCCAAGCGCGTTGAGGAAGAGGGCATTGTTTTCATCGGCCCCAAGCACTACTCCATTGCAGCCATGGGGGACAAAATTGAATCCAAAAAATTGGCGGGTGCTGCCGGGGTGAACTGCATACCGGGGGTGAATGACGCTATTGAAACCGCCGAGCGGGCGGTTGAAATTGCCCAGGGTATTGGCTACCCCGTCATGATCAAGGCCTCGGCTGGAGGCGGTGGCAAGGGCTTGCGCGTGGCGCACGACGACAAAGAGGCCTTTGAAGGGTTCACTTCCTGCCGAAATGAGGCCCGCAACAGTTTTGGCGATGACAGGGTGTTCATAGAGAAGTTTGTGGTTGAGCCGCGCCACATTGAGATTCAATTGATGGGCGACAGCCAAGGTAATGTCATTTATTTGAACGAGCGTGAGTGTTCCATTCAGCGCCGTCACCAAAAGGTCATTGAAGAGGCGCCT
>JANPCR010000268.1:0-8925 GCA_031431035.1 Rhodoferax sp. | reverse complement strand
TTGCGAGAACATGCTGGTGGATTGCTCGATATTTTTGCTCACCAGGCCCTGCATGGCGGGAGACTGAAGGTGTAAAAATTGCGACCAGATTTCGGGCGTCAGTTGGGCCGACTGGTCGCCCAACCGGGCTTGCATTTCCATCACGGCCTGCATGCTTTTTTCAAGGTAACCACCCATGAAACCCTGCATGGCGTGGCCATAGGTGCGAATCACGTTGGCCAGCACATCGGCTGAAAACATGGGTGATCCGTTGGCCTCTTCTTCCAGGATGATTTGCAGCAAGATGCTTCGGGTCAGGTCTTCGCTGGTTTTGGCGTCGCGCACCACAAAGGCTTCGCGATCCATCACTAGGCGTTTCACCTCGGACAAGGTGATGTAGGCCGAGGTGTCGGTGTCGTACAAGCGTCGATTCGGGTACTTCTTTATGACCCGCTTGGCATTTTTAGTGTCTGTTGTTTTTTTATTTTGCATGGTGAAGGGTTTCCCGAATGTCGTTGGCCCAGCGCCAAAGCAATCCGCTTTGAAAAGGACGCATGAAACATGCTGCTTTTTCAGTGAAAAAGAGCTATTGCACTGCAACACATTTTAGGGAATACCAATTCAGCCAAGCACAAAGGTTTACCCTCAAAAACCGGGGATTTACAGTGCCAAAGAAGGAATTGGTAGGCGCGAATGGACTCGAACCATCGACCCCCACCATGTCAAGGTGGTGCTCTAACCAGCTGAGCTACGCGCCTGAAAAATTGTCTGAAAACAGGATTCAGAAAAACTCTCGTCAAGCAGAATTATAGCAGCAAAGAACGATCAAGCTTCTTGCGCCACTCGCGCGTACATGAGGGGCTGCCGCGATGGCCACCATCGTCTACCGGGCCAGCGGCGGGCAGCGAACGCACACGCATGCGAGATAATTGAGTGAAACACCCCTAATGGCCTTTTGGAGCAGTTTGACTTCTGCTGAGAGGCGCGTTTTTCCAGATTTCTTTTCCCGTTTCCATTCAATT
Organism: Rhodoferax sp.; assembly: GCA_031431035.1. Lineage (GTDB taxonomy): Bacteria > Pseudomonadota > Gammaproteobacteria > Burkholderiales > Burkholderiaceae_C > JANYCG01. The sequence goes on along the minus strand of JANPCR010000268.1, from coordinate 7,924 downwards.
TGAGGACTTTTCACCATGGACATCGCAGGCAAAATTTTTATCGTCACAGGTGGCGCGTCAGGTTTGGGCGAAGGCACGGCCCGCATGCTGACAGCCAAAGGCGCCCGCGTCGTGATTGCCGACATGCAGGTTGAAAAGGGCGAAGCAATTGCCAAAGACATTGGCGGAGCCTTTGTCAAATGTGACGTGAGCCAAGAGGCCGACGGCCAGGCGGTGGTGGCCAAAGCCGTGTCGATGGGCAAACTGATGGGTTTGATCAATTGCGCGGGCATCGCCCCGGCCGAAAAAACGGTTGGCAAAAACGGCGCCCATTCACTGGCCGTGTTCAGCAAAACCATCACTGTCAACCTGATTGGCAGCTTCAATATGATTCGCCTGGCCGCTGACGCCATGTGCAAAAACGAACCTGAAGCCACGGGCGAGCGCGGTGTGATGATCTCGACCGCGTCGGTGGCGGCCTACGACGGCCAAATTGGCCAGGCTGCTTACAGCGCGTCCAAAGGCGGCGTGGTCGGCATGACCTTGCCCATCGCCCGCGATCTGGCCCGCAACGGCATTCGCAACATGACCATCGCCCCTGGCATTTTTGGCACACCCATGATGTTTGGCATGCCCAAAGAGGTGCAAGATTCGCTGGCCGCCAGCGTGCCATTTCCGTCGCGCTTGGGCACGCCTGAAGACTACGCCAAGCTGGCCATTCACATCATTGAAAATGACATGCTCAATGGCGAAGTAATCCGCCTGGATGGTGCGATTCGGCTGGCTCCGCGTTAGACAGGCAAAAACGGCCTTGAAATGAAAAAAAGAACCTGCAGGTTCTTTTTTTTCAAAAACGCTTAAAATATGAACAAAAAAAGCCTCTAGCTCTCGAATAATATAGATAGTTTGCTATATATACTATAGCAACTTGAGAGAATGGCGGCGCAGCGGGCAGACCGCTACCATGGTGCTTATTACATCTGAACGCACCATGAACGCCCTGCATCACTCGCCGTCTCTGAATCAGTCGTCAAACTCCTCCCTATTTCCGTCCCTCGGCTTGTCCGATGGCTCAACGCTGAATTCGCGCTGCGTCCGCACTATTGCGTGGATTTTGACTGTCTGCACAATTTTTTTGATTGGCTGCACAGGTCTTGGCAATGGCGTGCCGGGCGCGTTCACCTACACCCCACCTGACCAGCCCGAAGGCGCATCCGGCTACACCGAAAAACCCGGCTGGGCGACCACCCGCTTTGCTGTGGCGGCAGCCAACCCGCTGGCTACCGACGCGGGTTACCAAGTTCTCAAAGCAGGCGGCCACGCCATCGACGCAGCCATTGCCGTGCAAATGGTGTTGACCCTGGTCGAACCGCAAAGCAGTGGCATTGGCGGCGGTGCGTTTTTGATTCACTTTGACGGCAAAACCGTCGAAGCTTTTGATGGCCGCGAAACCGCACCGGCTGGCGTCACTGAAGGCTTGTTTTTAAGTGCAGACGGCAAACCCATTCCGACCAGACAAGCCATTGTCGGAGGTCGCGCGGTGGGAGTGCCAGGCACTGTGCGCATGCTGGAGTTGGCGCACCAAAAACACGGCAAATTGGCGTGGGCTCTGCTTTTTCAACCAGCGATTGCCTTGGCGCAAAACGGCTTCAAAGTGAGCCCCCGGCTGCACACGCTCTTGGCAGCCGAGCAGGATCTCAAAACCGACCCCGTTGCTGCCACCTATTTTTACCAGGCTGATGGCAAGCCGCACCCCATCGGCCACGTTCTTAAAAACCCCGCTCTGGCTGAAATTTTGAAAAGCATCGCTAAAAACGGCGCGGTGGCGCTGTACGAAGGCGACATTGCTCAGGCGATGGTGGACAAGGTTCGCCTGCACCCCAGCAACCCCGGCAGCTTGAGCCGCGCCGACTTGGCGGGTTACCGGGCACTTCAACGCGCCCCGCTTTGCCATGACTACCGGGTGAGTGCGCCAACAGCTCCGCAAACCACCGACGCCCGCCACAGTGACTACCAACTTTGCGGCTTTCCACCCCCGAGCTCAGGCGCTATTGCGGTGGGGCAAATTTTGGGCCTGCTAAACCACACCCAGGCCGCCACCTTCAAGCTGCAAGGCGACGCTCACAACCCAGTACCCAGCGCAGATTGGTTGCACCTGTACACCGAAGCCGCCCGCCTGGCCTTCGCCGACCGAGCCCAGTACATTGGCGACCCCGATTTTGTGCAGCCACCCGCAGGCAGCTGGCTCAGCCTGCTGGACCCAGCTTACCTTGCCGAGCGCGCCCGGCTGATTGGGCAGACACCAGGCTCCCCCAGTATGAAGATCGCCAAACCCGGGCAGCCCGCAGGCCACAAAACCAGCTTTGCGCCCATGGCAGACCAGCTCGAACACGGCACCTCGCACATCTCCATCGTCGATGCGGCGGGCAATGCCATCGCCATGACCACGACCATTGAAGACGCCTTTGGATCGCGTCAAATGGTCAACGTCAATCCCGCTCTGCAAGGCGGATTCTTGCTGAACAACGAGCTGACCGACTTTAGTTTTTTGCCCCGCGATGTATCGGGCGCACCCATCGCCAACCGCGTGCAGCCGGGCAAGCGCCCGCGCTCCAGCATGTCGCCGACCTTGGTGTTTGACAAAGCCAGCGGCCAATTGGTGATGAGCGGCGGCAGCCCTGGCGGCGCAGTCATCATTCACTACACGGCCAAAGCGATTTACGGCGTGCTGAACTGGGGGTTGTTGCCGCAGCAGGCCATCAACCTGCCCAACTTTGCGTCGCAAAACGGCCCGACGGTTCTCGAAGCTAAGCGCTTCTCCGCCGCCACAGTGAATGCCCTGAGAGCTCGCCAACATGATGTGCTAGAGCTACCGATGACCAGCGGCCTGCAAGCCATCACCCGGGGCCAGGCGCACGGCCAGCCGATCTGGCTTGGCGGAGCCGACCCGCGCCGTGAGGGCGTAGTCATGGGCGACTGAGGGCGACTGAGCGCGACTAGCCCAGGCACCTGCCAATTTGATCGCTGCGGCCCCCTTACCCTAGCGAGTGGGCGACAATATCCGCCGTGTCCATTCCCCAAACCTTCATTCAAGAGCTGTTAGCCCGCGCCGACGTGGTGGACATCGTCGGGCGCTACGTTCAGCTGAAAAAAGGCGGGGCGAATTTCATGGGCTTGTGCCCTTTTCATGGCGAAAAATCGCCGTCGTTCAGCGTCAGCCCGTCCAAGCAGTTCTTTCATTGCTTTGGCTGCGGAAAAAGCGGCAATGCCATCGGCTTTTTGATGGAACACGCGGGCATGAACTTTGTGGAGGCCGTCAAAGACCTGGCCCAACAGTACGGCCTGCAAGTGCCCGAAGACGACGCCTCGCCGCAAGACCGTGCCCGCGCACTGGAACAGCGGCAAAAGCAATCGACCTTGAACGATGTGCTAGAAAAGGCGGGCGAAGCCTATCGCAACCAGTTGAAGGAATCGCCCCGTGCCATTGAGTACTTCAAAGGCCGTGGCGTCAGTGGCGAAGTTGCCAAACAGTTTGGCCTGGGTTACGCGCCCATGGGCTGGCGCAGTTTGGCCAGCGTGTTCCCGCATTACGACGACCCCTTGCTGGTCGAAAGCGGCCTGGTCATTTTGAACACAGACGGCAGCGCCGACGGCCAAGCAGACAGTCAAAACGAAAAGCGTTACGACCGGTTTCGCGACCGGGTGATGTTTCCGATTCGCAATGTGAAAGGCGAGTGCATTGGTTTTGGTGGGCGGGTTTTGGGCGATGAGAAACCCAAGTACTTGAATTCGCCCGAAACGCCTGTCTTCAGCAAAGGCCGCGAGCTGTACGGTCTGTTTGAAGCCCGCCAAGCCCTGCGCGAACACGGTTTTGTACTGGTCACAGAAGGCTACATGGACGTCGTGGCGCTAGCGCAATTGGGCTTTGCCAATGCGGTCGCCACCCTGGGCACGGCCTGCACCAACGACCATGTGCAAAAGCTGTTTCGCTTCACCGATTCGGTCGTGTTCAGCTTTGATGGCGATGGCGCTGGCCGACGCGCCGCGCGCAAGGCGCTGGACGCCGCCCTGCCCTTTGCCACCGATGTGCGCAATGTCAAATTTTTGTTTTTGCCGCCCGAACACGACCCCGACAGCTTCATCCGCGAGAACGGCAAAGACGCGTTTTCGCGCTACATCTCTGAAGCCGTGCCCTTGAGCCGCTTTTTGATTGACGCTGCCCGCGACGGCTGCGACCTGAACACCATGGAAGGCCGTTCGCTGTTGGCCAGCAATGCCAAGCCGCTTTGGACGCAAATTCCTGACGGCGCCCTCAAACGCCAATTGCTGACTGAAATCGCCACTTTGGTGCAACTGCAAAACCGCGAATTGATGGATTTGTGGGTGCCGCCGCACACCAAATCAAACACAGGCAAATTTGAGCCAGGCAAATACGGCAAGTCCAAAAATGGCGCGTACAAAAGCAAGTCAGACGGGTACGGCGCGCCATCTTGGCCGGATGACGGCGGCTATGCCTCAGACGGCTTGCGAACCGGCAAAACCGCTTCGCGCCTGAACCTGCGCGCCCTGCCCACCAGCCGGGCCGACCATGCGCTGCGCCTTTTGCTGGGCCAGATGGCCGCCTGGAACGAACTGTCGGGCGAAGAACACGCCGTGTTGTGCAGCCAGCCTGCCCCCCACGGCACGCTGTTTAGCTGGCTGGACGCCCAAGCCCACGAGCATGGCCCCCAACCCTGGGGAGCCTTGCGCGAAGGCCTGCGCGGCCACGAGGGCGAAGACCTGGCCCTGAAACTCATGTCTGGCCCCGAAATTCACGCCGATATCGACCCTGCGGTCGCCGACACGCAAAGCCAACAAGAACTGCGGCAACTCGTCAACCGCATGCTGATTGACCACATCAACACCCAGCAAACCTTGGCCATCGAAGCGTCCAAAGCCGACCCCAGCGCCTTGCTGCGCTACCGGGAATTGCAGCAGCGCAAGGTGGCGTTGGAGGCGGGAATGCGGGCGGGATAAGCCAAAAACAAGGGTTCAAACTGCCTTGAAAACTTCAATTTCCGAGGTATAATCCAAAGTTACCCAAAGCAAGAGCGACAGCAGCACCTCCGGTACCGGCCACACCATGACACCGTTCGATACGAGTGCATCCAGCCAAATCACCGCAAGGACTGCACACCAAATGTTCGCCCAGACATCTTGCCCTTGAGAATTCGTGATCTGCCCAGCATGTGTTGTACGAGTAAGTCGCGTACATCTTGCATCCCTTGTTTTTTTCCAGTTGGCCTTTCGACAGTGTCAAAAAGCGCAATCCCTGTGGTCATCAACGTGATCCCTTAGGTTATTTTTGTGAAATGTTTGGGGCAATGGCTGTGTTGACCTGACGCCCGCGCGGCTGGCTTGAATTCGTTTTTCGCCAGTTTTTCTTTTGTAGTTTTTGAAGTTCTGAGGTTCCCAATGCCTGCTCAAAATGCCAAGAAATCGGTCAAACCCAGTGCCGCACCTATTGTCAAACAGGGTCCAAAATCAGCTGTCAAGCCTGTAGCCAAGCCAAAAACGCCACCTGTGACCGCAACGAAAGCCGTCGCTAAAACTGTCGCTAAAACTGTCGTTAAAGCCTCTGCCATTCCCGTGAAAGTAAAACCAGTGCCTTCTTCCAAAATTGTTGCCAAGCCCCCTGTTGTGATTGCCAAACCAAGTGCGGCCAAAGCTGCGTCCGAGTCCAAAAAAGCCGCTGAGGCTGCCGCTCTGGTTGAAGCCAATGCCAAAAAGAAACCCGGCCGCCCCGCCAAAGCGGCCGAAGAGGCAGCAGCCAATCCCGGGGCCAAACGGGGTCGCAAGCCCAAGGCGGCAGACACCGACAACAAAAGCAGCGACGACGCCGACATGTCGGACATTGAAGCCGACTTGGTGGGCGAGCCCATCGTGACTGGCGAGAAGGTCAAGCCCCTTCGCATGAAAATCAGCAAGGCCAAAGAGCGCGCGCTGATGAAAGAGTTTGGCCTGGACGACACGATTTTGTCTGAAGAAGACATGGCCAAGCGCCGCCAGCGCCTCAAAGCCCTGATCAAACTGGGCAAAACGCGCGGCTACCTGACGCACGGCGAAATCTCAGACCACTTGCCCGACAAACTGATTGACGCGGAGACGATGGAAGCCGTCATCACCACGCTGAACGATCTGGGTGTGGCGGTGTATGAGCAAACGCCCGATGCTGAAAGTTTGATTCTGACCAACAGCGCGCCCGCCGGTGCGACTGAAGAAGAAGCCGAAGAAGCCGCCGAAGCCGCCCTGAGCACGGTGGACAGCGAGTTTGGTCGCACCACCGACCCGGTTCGCATGTACATGCGCGAAATGGGCACGGTTGAGCTGCTAACCCGCGAGGGCGAGATCGAAATTGCCAAGCGCATCGAAGGCGGTCTGATGGCGATGATGGAAGCCATCAGCGCGTCCCCCGCCACCATTGCCGAAATTTTGCGTTTGGGCGAGGACATTCGCGAAGGCAAGGTCGTGATCACCACCATCGTGGACGGCTTCTCCAACCCGAATGAGGCCGACGACTATGTGGCCGAGGAGGACTTTGACGAGTTCGACGCCGAAGACGACGACGACGGCAAAGGCGGCTCAAAAGCACTGACCAAAAAGCTCGAAGAGCTGAAAAAAGAAGCCCTGAGCCGTTACGACAACCTGCGCGATCTGTTTGAGAAAGTGCACAAAATCTACGACAAAGAAGGCTACGGAACGCAACATTACGTCAGCGCCCAAAGCGCCTTGAGCGCCGAGCTGATGTCGATTCGCTTCACCGCCAAAGCCATTGAAAAACTGTGCGACATGGTGCGCGCGCAGGTGGACGACATTCGCAAAAAAGAGCGCGAACTGCGCCGCATCATTGTGGACAAATGCGGATACCCGCAAGAGAACTTCATTGCCGACTTCAGTGGCCGCGACAAAAACGGCAACAAAGTGCCCAGCCAGTTGCTCAACCTGAAATGGATTGAAAAACAAGCCGCTGCAGGCAAGCCGTGGAGCGCCGTGATGGGTCGCAACGTGCCGCCCGTGCAGGACTTGCAGCAAAAGCTGACCGATCTGCAAGCCCGTGTGGTGGTGCCGCTAGATCAGCTCAAAGACATCAACAAGCGCATGAACGAAGGCGAGTATTCGTCACGCGCGGCCAAGAAAGAGATGATCGAGGCCAACTTGCGTTTGGTCATTTCGATTGCCAAAAAGTACACCAACCGCGGCCTGCAGTTCCTCGATTTGATTCAAGAGGGCAACATTGGCCTGATGAAAGCGGTTGACAAGTTTGAGTACCGCCGGGGTTACAAATTCTCGACCTACGCCACGTGGTGGATTCGTCAGGCGATCACCCGCAGCATTGCCGACCAGGCGCGCACCATCCGCATTCCGGTGCACATGATCGAAACCATCAACAAGATGAATCGCATCAGCCGCCAGCATTTGCAAGAGTTTGGTTTTGAGCCTGATGCGTCGGTGTTGGCCGAGCGCATGGAGATTCCTGAGGACAAAATTCGCAAAATCATGAAGATCGCCAAAGAGCCGATCTCGATGGAAACACCGATTGGCGACGATGACGATTCGCATTTGGGCGACTTCATTGAAGACGGTGCCAACACCGCGCCCATGGAAGCAGCCATGCAAGCTGGCCTGCGCGATGTTGTCAAAGACATTCTGGATAGCCTGACACCACGCGAAGCCAAAGTTTTGCGCATGCGCTTTGGCATTGAGATGACCAGCGACCACACTCTAGAAGAAGTAGGCAAGCAATTTGACGTGACGCGCGAGCGCATTCGTCAGATTGAGGCCAAGGCGCTGCGCAAACTCAAGCACCCCAGCCGCTCCGACAAGCTGCGCAGCTTCACCGACACGCTTTGATTGGCCTGCAGGCAAACTGATTGAATGCGGGGCTGAATAGGCCCCGTTTTCATTT
>JANPCR010000267.1:0-7759 GCA_031431035.1 Rhodoferax sp. | reverse complement strand
ATCGATGTCAATGATGCCGTGTACCAACTCAATCATCGGCCCAGAAAATGCCTGGGATATCGAACCCCCCATGAGGTGTTCTACGCCCTCGAACTCCAACCCTTAAACTAGACGCTGTTGCACTTCGTACTGGAATCCAAGTTCGGATTTTAGTAAAAATGACGATTTTGATGATCAATATACCCATATTGGGTATTTAAATAGCATTTTTGCGGTTTTTGGCATTTCACGCTGCCCCTCTCTTCGCAGACTGCAAAACCGCCTTGAATTTTTGATCGCCTGAATTTTGAAATCGCAAATTTGGAAAGCTTGGTAGTTCGGCAATCAGGAAGTTCGGAAACCGTGAGGTTCGATTTTTCGGCTATTCGGCTATTCGGCTATTCGGAAGTCGGGCGATTTAGCGATTCGGTAGTTCGGTGGTTCGGCAGTTCGGCAATTTCCCCTGGAAGTCCTGTCCCCTGCACCCCCCGTTCAGGCTGGGCTGAGGAGCGCAGGATTCAGCGGATCAGGGCTTGCGACTGTTTGAGCGCAGCGAGTTTGAGCAAGCCCCCGCTGAATTCGAGCACCGCAAGTTGCCCGAAGCGCAAGCGCAGGGACCCAGACTGTCGGGTCGCCTTTCTTTTGCTTACTTTTCTTTGGCGAAGCAAAGAACAAGTGAGTCGCCCGCCGGGGCGCAACCCGGCCTCCCCGCTGGCAAGCGCAATCCAAAAAAGCCCCAAACCCCGAAATCGAAATCAACAACCCCCGCCATCAAAACGCACCGTACAAGCCCCAATTCCTGAGGGTTTGCGTCGATTCCCAACCCCCCCCGCCCTGCGACAATCCTCTCCAACACAAACCTGCAAAGTCCCTCCCAATTCCCCGCAAAACAAACCCCAAATGCTCCAAAACGACAGCTTCATCCGCGCCTGCCTGCGCCAGCCCACCACCCACACCCCCGTTTGGCTGATGCGCCAAGCCGGCCGCTATTTGCCCGAGTACAAGGCCACCCGCGCCAAAGCCGGCAGTTTCATGGGGCTGGCGACCAACACCGACTACGCGACCGAAGTCACTTTGCAGCCGCTGGCCCGCTACCCGCTGGATGCCGCCATTTTGTTCAGCGATATCTTGACGGTGCCAGACGCCATGGGCCTTGGGCTGTCATTTGCACTGGGTGAAGGCCCCAAATTTGCCCACAACGTGCGCGACGAAGCGGCCGTGGCCAAGCTGGCCGTGCCAGACATGGCCAAGCTGCGCTACGTGTTCGACGCGGTGTCCTCCATCCGCAAAGCGCTCAAAGGCAGCGTGCCGCTGATTGGCTTTAGCGGCAGCCCCTGGACGCTGGCCTGCTACATGGTGGAAGGCGCAGGGTCTGACGACTACCGCCAGGTCAAAACCATGATGTACCAGCGGCCCGATTTGATGCACAAAATGCTGCAAATCAACGCCGACGCGGTGGCGGCATATTTGAACTGCCAGATTGACGCCGGTGCCCAGGCGGTGATGATTTTTGACAGCTGGGGCGGCGTGCTGGCCGATGGCGCTTTTCAGGAATTCAGCCTGGCCTACACCGCCCAAGTGCTGGCCAAGGTCAAAAAAGAGCACGACGGCGTGCGTATTCCGCGCATTGTGTTCACCAAAGGCGGCGGGCAGTGGCTGAACGACATGGCCCCGCTGGACTGCGACGTGCTCGGCCTGGACTGGACGGTCAACCTGGCCGCAGCGCGCGCGCTGGTCGGCGAAAACAACCGGGGCGCGCACGCCAAAGCGCTGCAGGGCAATATCGACCCGAACGTGCTGTTTGCCAAGCCGCATCAAATTGAAGCCGAAGTGGGCAAGGTTTTGAGCAGTTTTGGCACTCCGTTTGCCGCTGCGGCTGGCGCGCCCAACGCCACTGGCCCGACGCATATTTTCAATTTGGGGCACGGCATAAGTCAGTACACACCCCCCGAAAACGTGGCGGTGCTGGTGCAGGCGGTGCACAGCCAGTCGCAAAGCATGCGCAAATCGGCGGGAGTTTAAAGTGCTGGTTGAGGTGCTTTACAGAGCCTTTTAAGCCAGTTTTCAGCACAAAAGACGAATGTGAACACAATTGCATACCACTGTTTTTGCGTGAAACTGTTCACGCCGTTACGACTTATGCACAAAAATATTGTTGCGGTGCGCAAAAATGACGCCTCTGGGCTTGTGCCTGCTAGCAAACCCATAGCGCCTGTAAGTGATTGATTTATAACGGATTAAAACACTGCTTTATTTTAAGGCATTGCAGCGAAAGCCTTGATTTTCAAGGCTCTGGAGCGCACAAAGCAGAGTTATCAACAAAGTTATCCACAAAAAACATGAATGGCGTGTAAAGTGATTTCAAATCAAGCACTTAGCCGCTGTTTCGCACTATCAGTTGAGCTTTTCACGCTAAATGCGAGTTTTTCGCGTTCAGAGCCATGACACCCCTTCGCGTGCTGGTTCAAACCCCGTACCACAGCCAAATTGCCGGGCCACTGAGCTATTTGAGTGAGCAGGCACTTCAGCCCGGAACGCTGGTGCGCGTGCCTTTGGGCAACCGCGAAACCTTGGGGGTGGTTTGGCCCGACCCGGATGCGCTGGTCCCGCCCTTGGCCCTAGCACAAGTGACGACCCCCACCGGGGCGACTGCCGCCCTTGACCCGGCCAAATTGCGCCCGATTGCGGGGGTGCTTGTTGGCATTGCGCCACTGTCAGGGGCGTGGCAACAATTGGTGACCTTTGCAGCACGTTATTACCAGCGTTCTGAGGGCGAAGTGGCCCTGGCCGCCCTGCCGCCGCAGTTGCGTGACATGAGCCTGCTGCAACTCTCCAAGCGCCTGAATCGCAACACTGCGCCCAAGACTGCGAAGTTGTCGAAACGCGCCGCCAAGGCTTTGGCCGCCGCTCAGGCGGTGCCCTTAGCAGCTGGCGCGCCTGATGAGCCTGATGGGCAACCAAAGAACTCGCAGGTTGCGGCGCAAACGGCGGATTCGCCACTTTCAGCCCCATTTGCATTCGCGCAGCCGCCTTCCCGTGCACTCACCGTTGAGCAAACTGCCGCGTTGGCGCAAATCGACCAACAGGCAGGCCCATTTTTGCTGTTTGGTGCCACGGGCAGCGGCAAAACCGAGGTCTACTTGCAATGCGTTGAGCGCATGCTGGCCCAAGACCCCAGTGCGCAAGCGATTGTGATGGTGCCTGAAATCAACCTGACGCCGCAGTTGGAGTCACGTTTCAAAGAGCGCTTTAGGCATCGATTGGGGCAACCTAGTGGAGATGGCTCAGGCGACGAGGCAGGGGAAAAAGCATTGGCCGACAACGCCGTGGTGTCAATGCACAGCGGCATGACCAACCCGCAGCGCTTAACCAGTTGGCTGGCCGCGCACCAGGGGCAAGCCCGCATTATTTTGGGCACCCGCATGGCGGTGTTTGCGTCGTTGCCCAACTTGAAGCTGATCGTGGTGGATGAAGAGCACGACCCCAGCTACAAACAGCAAGAAGGCGCGCGCTATTCGGCGCGCGACCTGGCGGTTTATCGGGGGCGGCTGGAGGGGGCCAAAGTCGTGCTGGGGTCGGCCACGCCATCGCTTGAAAGCTGGCACCGCAGCCGCCCGGTAGCTGAGGGGGGGAATTACCTGCGCCTGCACATGCCAAGCCGGGTGGGGGAACGCGAGGGCGAAGGCGAAGGCCTGACTGCGGCAGGCGGCCTGCCCACCGTGCGCCGCGTGGACATGAACCATCAGCCCAAAAAGGCGGTGATATCGCCCCCGCTGTTGGCCGCTATCGCCGCGCGGGTCGAGCGCGGCGAGCAAAGCATGGTGTTTTTAAACCGCCGTGGCTACGCGCCCGTGCTGGCCTGCACCGCATGCGATTGGAAAAGCGAATGCCCGCATTGCAGCGCCTACCGCGTGTTTCACAAAATCGACCGCACCCTGCGCTGCCACCACTGTGGCTACACCGAGCGCGTACCCCGCGCGTGCCCCGAGTGCGGCAATGTCGATATTCAACCCGTGGGCCGCGGCACCGAGCGGCTTGAGGAACACCTGGCCGAGCTGCTGGTGGACGTGCGCCGTCCGAACACCGTGTCTGTCCTGCACCCCGAAGGCGAGCCGCTGCGTATTGTGCGAATTGATGCCGACAGCACCAAAGCCAAAGGCGATTTGGAAAAGCAACTGGCCAAAGTGCATGCGGGCGAGGTCGATGTGCTGGTGGGCACCCAAATGATCGCCAAAGGCCACGACTTTCGGCGCATCACCTTGGTGGCCGCCATCAACCCCGACGGGGCGCTGTTCTCCAGCGACTTTCGCGCGCCCGAGCGGCTGTTTAGCCTGTTGATGCAAGCCGCAGGCCGGGCCGGGCGCGATGCCAGCATCGAATCCACCAGCGAAATGTGGCTGCAGACTTTTCATCCGCAGCACCCGCTGTTTGCGGCCCTTAAAAATCACGACTACCCGGCCTTTGCCGCCGCCCAACTGCAAGAGCGCCAGCAAGCCATGATGCCGCCTTTCAGCTTTCAGGCACTGGTGCGGGCCGAGGCGCGCGAGCAAGCCGTGGCGCAAGCCTTTTTAACCGCCGCCAGCGTCGCTGCACTGGACCTGCCCGACGCCCCGTTTGTCACGCTCTACCCCTGCGTGCCCATGAGCATTCAGCGCGTCGCCAACATCGAGCGCGCCCAAATGCTGGTCGAAAGCCCCTCGCGCGCTCACCTGCAGCGCTTTTTGACCGCCTGGCAAACGGTGTTGCACGCCACCCGCCAAACCCCGTTGGGCAAAGGCCTGATTCGCTGGGCGGTTGACGTGGATCCGTTGGCGATTTGAGGGAGGTTGGATTTGAAGGGTCTCAAACGGCCCCAGCAACCGCTCAATTAATTTACCTTCAACCCGTTTGCAAACTCCCGCACGGTGACGATGCGGCAATTGCCATGCGACTTCAACGCCAAAACTCCCCGCTTGTCGCCCGACACCAACAAATCCGCTTGCCCGCCTTGGGCCATGGCCAGCAGAAAATTATCAAATGGATCAATTGACCGGTCTACGCTGGGCAGCGGGTCAACTTGCAACGCCACAGCACGCAATTGATTCACAAGCTCACCCGCTAGCGCCGGGCGAATCAGCGCTCGCACACTGGCCCGGCGGGTCACAGCGCGAACTTCCTGCAATTGCAGGTCGCAGGTGAGCAAGTCGAATGCGCCACGGCGCCATGCCACCACGATCTGGGCTGACGTTGAGCCGCTAACCAGCAAAGCGCTGATCAACACGTTGGTATCTAAAACCACTCGCACAGTGGCCTTACAACACGAGCACTTCGGTCATTTGTCCATTCATTTTGAATCGATCTTCGGTGACCCACCCGAACGACCTGATGGGCTGACTGGCAAGCTGGTTTTGGTGTCTTTTGAGAGTGCGGCCAACTTTGAGGCTTTTGAGGTTTTCGGCAGGCTGACCGCCAAGGCTTGCTTAGCAGGCCTGAACGCATCGTAAGCGCCCGCAATCAAGCCATCCGCCCGCACTTGTGCCAGCGCTTCGTCCAACAGGTTTTGGGACTCATTGGAATCTGCTTCGTCAAAGCCTTGTTGCGCCTGCGCCAAGGTTTGGTCGAACACCCGCCACCGCACCGCCTCTTCGACAAAGCTGGACAAATCACCCTTCTTAAAACCTCGCTGGGCTAAAAAGCTGCGCACCGCAATGTTGGTTTGGTCAGAAATTACCAAATTCCAGCGGGTTGAAGCTGCCAATTGCGAAGGAGTTGCTGTAGCCATCCGAAATTACCTCAGGTTGAATTTTGTCAAGTGGATTGTATGTGTTTAAGTGTTTACACACAGGTTTGAGGAGAATTGCAAAGCTTGGCGAGCGGTTTGTTTGCCCCGAAAAGGCAATCCCGAACGGAATGCGGATTAGGTCGTAGAGCGCAAAGAAGTAAGCGCTTGTATTCGGTGGTGCCTTCGATTTCGCATTTTCATCAATATGCTATATATTAAATAGCAAACTATTGAATAAATACGAGAGCTAGATCCTTATTTTATTCACATATTCGGCATTTTCCGGATTTCAGGAAAAAGTGATATCACCGGTGATATGAGATTGAGGGAATCGCCCAAATATGGCGATAGCGAAGGCTGCACAAGGGCGATTGACATTCACCACAAAAAATATAACCCGGATAAAAATATTCAACAATTATTACCCGGATATAATTCACCTAATAATTAAATCCGGGTAATATTATGCAAACCTCCTCCATCGTCCATTCATCCACACCCTGCACCGCCTTTGAAGGCCAAAAATGCATCGCCTCAGGCGGGCTGGGCAGCGTGGCACGGGCTGCCAAAGCCGCCATCGATCAGACCGCTGGCAGTTTGTCGGCTTTGCCTGTTTTGATTTTTGACGACGCCACCAGCGACATCATTGAGCTGGATTGGCGCGGCTCCGAGGCTGAATTTGCCGTCCGGTTTGATGCGCAGTACCCGGCGATTGTCGAAATGGCGGCAGAAAAGACGGGCGAAAAGGCGCGCGACGGGCAGACCCCTTTGGACGAGGCGGCGGACCCAGGCACCGCCCCGCGCGGCCCGGGTCGCCCGCGCATGGGCGTGGTGCCGCGCGAGGTCACGCTGCTGCCGCGGCATTGGGAATGGCTGGCCAGCCAGCCTGGTGGTGCATCGGTGGCGCTGCGCAAGTTGGTTGAAGTGGCCCGGCGTTCGTCCGAGGTGAAAGACCGGGTGCGCCAAGCCAGCGCGGTGGGTTACAAATTCATGTCCACCATGGCGGGGCACGAGCCGGGTTTTGAAGAAGCCAGCCGGGCGCTGTTCGCCGGCGACCAAAGGGGGGTTTTCGAGCTTATTTCGGCTTGGCCAATTGATGTGCAAAACCATTTGAAAAAAATACTTGCTGATGCGTTTTGGCTTTAGTCGCCCTTGCCTTCGTGACGTAGAAAAGTCGAAAAGTTTTATTCCACTGATTCGACTTTGTTATCGCGACAGCCCGACAAACGGATCGGTCCACGCCCATTCCGTCTGGAGCCGCACCTCCACCTTGTCCTTTTTACCACGCTCGATCAGCCCGTTCATGGCTTTGTCAAAACCTGGAGCTGGCACCAAAGCCACATCCAGCGGCAAGTAAAAATTGTCCCAATGGGTAGGAATGACACGTTGAGCTGACACGCTTTTCACGTTTTCGAGCCAGTAGGCATCTTGGTAGGCCTCGTCTTTAGGGGCCAAGCCTCCGATGCCCAGAAACACCACATCCGCCTTTTTGCCAGCGAGAGCGCCGGGTACATAGCCCGCGCTGCCCTGAACGACTATCGAGCGTCCCGCGTGCTCGATGACCAGGGTGAGCGCCTCACCTACTTTGAAATCCAGCACACTGGCGGGTGGCCGCACGGGGGCGGTGATGTCGCCCAAGGCAAAATCGGCAGGCAGGTGGGCTGACTTGATGAATGTGATTTTGAACTTGCCAAAGTTCATCACTTCACCGTTAGCCACCACTTTGATTGAGGACTCTGGCAGGCCATAACCGCGACCAATGTTGGCAATAGACGATGAACCGACGAGCAGCGCCCCAGCGGCCTGCGCAACGCGGGGCGAATCCAAAGCGTGGTCAAAATGCCCGTGCAGCGGAATCACCGCTGCCAGTGTCTTGACGCCCGCACGTTGCAGCGACTGCGCAATGCGCGCGTCATCGGGTGCGATTTTGGCAGTCCTGATGGTTTGAGACGTGGGGCGAGAAAAGTAGCCGTCCGTCATGAAGGCGGTTTCACCATCATCAAACAGCAAGGTGGTGAC
>JANPCR010000266.1:0-6002 GCA_031431035.1 Rhodoferax sp. | reverse complement strand
GACCATCAGCCCAATGAACCGGTCAAACAGGTAACTGATGTCATGCGGCCCGGGCGACGCTTCGGGATGGCCCTGAAAGCAAAACGCGGGTTTGTCCGTGCGGGCAAGACCTTGCAGCGTGTTGTCAAACAGGCTGATGTGTGTGGCGCGCAGGTTGGCTGGCAGCGTTTTTTCATCCACCGCGAAGCCGTGGTTTTGGCTGGTGATGCTGACCCGGCCGCCAAACTGGTCGTAATGGGTGAGGTCTTTCACCGGGTGATTGGCACCATGGTGGCCAAACTTCATTTTGAAGGTTTTGGCGCCGCTGGCCAAGGCCATGATTTGGTGGCCCAGGCAAATGCCAAACGTCGGGATACCTGTTTCTATCAATTCAGCCGTGGCGGCAATGGCGTAGTCACAGGGCTCTGGGTCGCCCGGGCCGTTGGACAAAAAGATGCCGTCCGGCTTGTGCCGCAAAACTACAGCCGCCGTGGTTTGGGCGGGCACCACGGTGACCCGGCAACCACGTTCACTCAACATGCGCAAAATGTTGAACTTGACGCCAAAGTCATAAGCAACCACATGAAACTTGGGGCTGGATTGAATGCCAAAGCCCGCTTTGCCGCCCAGGTGCGCGTGAGCCAACTGCCATTCAGACTCGGTCCAGTCGTAGGCGGCCTGGGTGCTGACCACTTTCGCCAAATCTAACCCGGCCATCGACGGCGCCGATTTGGCCTTTGCAATGGCTTGGTCAATGAAGGCTTGGGTGACCGCTTGGCCCTGAGCCAAAGCCAGAATGCAGCCGTTTTGAGCACCCAGAGTGCGCAAATGGCGGGTCAGCTTACGGGTATCGATGTTGGCAATGGCCACGCATCCTTGGGCTGCCAAGTAGTCGCCCAGGCTTTGGGTTTGGCGAAAGTTGGATGCAAACTGGGGTAAATCGCGAATCACCAGCCCTGCTGCAAAAACTTTGCGCGATTCGACATCTTGCGGGTTGACCCCGTAGTTGCCGATGTGTGGGTAGGTCAGCGTGACGAGTTGCTGGCAATAGCTGGGGTCAGTCAGGATTTCCTGATAACCCGTCATGGAGGTGTTGAAAACGACTTCGCCGACGGTGGAGCCCGCTGCGCCGATGGAGTTGCCCACAAAGACGCTGCCGTCTGCGAGCGCCAAAATGGCAGGTGGGGAGGATCCCTTGAGAGACAATAGCACTGGGTTCTCCGAATGGTGACGGTAGGCCCCGAGCGGACACAAGCTGTGACGGTTGGAGTGCCAACTGCCGTTAACTTGGGTGCTGTTGTTGGTGGGTTTTAGCTTGTGCTTCGCTTGGGGGCGATGTGTTTAGATCAGCCCCTGATTATAGCGTGAGCCTCTTGAGCAAGACCGCGCCGCCTGAGGCAAAAAACCGGAGAAGATTGAAAAACGATCAAATTTACCACAATTGTGGTAAATTTGATTGAAAATTGTCAAAATTGCGAAAATGAGAACAAAATAGGCCTCTAGCTCTCGAATATATTCAATAGTTTGCTATATAAATAATAGCAAATAGTTACGACCAGCTTACGCAACCAAGGCCGCTGAAACTACTAAAACGACCCGTCCAGACAGATTCACGGGCAAATGCAGCGATCAAACACGAATCTAAACTGATGCACTGCCGACCGCGCTGGCGTGCAGGCAAATTGCCGCTGCAGCAGCGACGTTGAGCGATTCTTCGCCACCCGGCTGGCCAATGCGCACGCTGATGGCCGCGCGGGCCAATAATTCAGCGCAAACGCCCTGCCCTTCGTGGCCCATGACCCAAGCGCAGGGTTTGGGCAATACGTGGTCTTGCAGCAAGATACCGGTGTGAGAACTGGTCACCACCAAGGGGCTGGTCATCGCCCCAAGGGCTGACACATCAAGGCTTTCAATCAAATTCAGGCCAAAATGCGCGCCCATGCCAGAGCGCAAGACTTTGGGCGACCATAGCGCCGCTGTTCCTTTGAGGGCCAGAACCTGGCTGAACCCAAATGCCGCCGCGCTGCGCAAAATCGAGCCGACATTGCCTGCGTCTTGCACGCGATCCAGAATGACGGTGTGCGCGTGGGGCACAAGGCTGGGTAGCTGCGGCAATGCCAACACAAAGCCCATGGGAGCGGGGGACTCTAGACCGCTGATTTCATTGAAAACTTTGTCGGCGACCACCACCACGGGGGTTGCGCCCAGCGCCAATTGCCCAGCCGCCAGTGGCCATGAAGATTGCACGAACACGGCCATCATGGGTTGAAGCCCACGAACCAGTACGGCGCGACAAAGGTGATCGCCCTCCAACCAGACACGGCCTTGCTTGCGGTAAGCGGTGGCGTCTGACGCCAATTTGCGCAAATCTTTCATCAACGGGTTGTCTCGCGAGGTGACGAAAGTGGGCTGAATTGAAGATTGCATAAAAGGCCGAGGTGAGGCGTGCTTGAATGATGTCAGGGGTGGCACTGACTTTGGTTTCTGTACGACCTTCGGGGCTGCGCAGATGCCCTCAGTTAATGCGTTTTTGCCGCCGGGCCAAACGTATCAGCCACCGGTTTGAACGATTTTCTGTGCTGCACGCAAGCGCCGTGCTCGCGCAAAGATGCCAAATGCTGCGGCGTGGGATAGCCCTTGTGTTTTGCAAATCCATAAAGCGGAAACTGCAGGTCCAGCTGGGCGCACCAGGCGTCTCGCTGAACTTTGGCCAGGATGGAGGCCGCTGAAATGGCTGGTACCAGGGCATCGCCCTGCACGATGGCCTCCGCCAGCACATCAAGTACGGGCAAACGGTTGCCGTCAACCAACACTTTGACGGGGCGCAGCCGCAGGCCCTCTACTGCCCGGCGCATGGCAAGCAATGTGGCTTGCAAAATATTCAATTGGTCGATTTCCTCAACGCTGGCTTGTGCAATGGAAAAGCACAAAGCTTTGGCGCGAATTTCATCGAACAGTTTTTCGCGGCGCAACGCGGTCAGAGTTTTGGAATCTGCGAGGCCCTTGATTGGGTTGCGGGCGTCCAAAATGACGGCCGCGGCAAAAACTGGGCCTGCCAACGGGCCACGGCCCGCCTCGTCAACGCCCGCCACCAAGCCAACGGCGTCCCATCGCAGGGCAATTTGCTTAAGCTTTGAGGATGTCTTGGATGGCATGGGTGGCGAGTTTGGCTGTGTCGCGGTGCAATTCTGAGTGCAGTGCGGTGAATCGGGTTTGCAGTGAAGCTATTTTCGCAGGTGACTCGGCCCATTGCAAAACCGCTGCTGCCAGGGCGGCGGGCGTCGCCTGGTCTTGAAGGAATTCAGGGACCACAAACTCGCGGCACAAAATGTTGGGCAGGCCGACCCAGGGTTGCATTTTTTTGCGTTGCATGATTTGCCATGAAATCCAGTTCATGTTGTAGGCAATCACCATGGGGCGCTTGAACAAGGCAGCCTCCAACGTCGCCGTGCCGCTGGCGATCAGGGTGACATCGCAGGCTGCCAAAGCCTGATGTGACTGCCCGTGAAGTATTTGCACGTCTTGCTCGACGCCCGCCTTGTGGGCCGCCTGCACAATCGTGTCAAACAGTGCTGGAATGGCTGGAACCACAATTTTGGCGCCCCCTCGAGCACGCTTGACCAAGGCTGCAGCCTGAAAAAAACGATGGGCGAGGTAGGCGATCTCTGATAAGCGGCTGCCTGGCAGAACGGCCAAAACGAAGTCGTCAGCCGCAAGCCCCAAAGCCACCCGCGCGGCGCTTTTATCGGGGTGCAGGGGGATCATGCTGGCCAAAGGGTGCCCCACGTAGGTGGCAGCAATCGAATGCTGCGCGAGCAATTCGACCTCAAACGGAAAAATGCACAGCACATGGTTCACGCTTTGCCGAATTTTCTCGATTCGCTCAGGCCGCCAAGCCCACACCGAGGGACAAATGAAATGCAAAGTTTTGATGCCGCTGGATTTGAGGTCGCGCTCCAGATCCAAATTGAAATCTGGCGCATCAACACCAATGAAAAGGTCGGGTGGGTTTGCCAGCAGTCGGCGCTTCAGGCTCTTGCGGATACCCACGATTTCTTTGTAATGGCGTAACACTTCCACATAGCCGCGCACAGCCAGTTTCTCGCTGGGCCACCAGGCCTCGAGTCCTGCCTGCGCCATGTGAGGGCCACCAATGCCTTGCACGGCCATTTGAGGCCAAACGGGGGTCATGTTTTTGATCAACTGCGCAGCCAAAAGGTCGCCCGAGGCTTCGCCCGCGACCATGGCGATCTGCGGCCCTGAGGTCAGCTTGACACCTGACACGCCGAATTACCGCACAATGCCGCGCTGCGGTGTGGTCTGCGCGAGAAAGGACAGCATCATTTCGACATCGGGACCCGCCAAGGGCTCTTCAACGGCCAGCTCGGCAATTCGGCTTTGAGCCTGAACCAGCGTCAAGTCATCGCGGTAAAGCGCTTTGTGCATGGCCTTCACCTTGGCAATGCGCTCGGTCGCAAAACCGCGGCGGCGCAAGCCTTCGGTGTTCATCGAGCGAGCGGTCGCCGGGTTACCGCTGCTCATCACAAACGGCGGCTGGTCGGCCAACAACACCGTGCCCATGGCTGTCATGCCGTGCGCACCAATTCGCACGAATTGGTGGACGCAGGTGTAGGCCCCAAGAATTGCCCAGTCGCCCACCACCACATGGCCGGCGATCTGCGCATTGTTGGCAAATATGGTGTGATTGCCCACCTGACAATCGTGGGCCAGGTGGGTGTAGGCCATCATCCAGTTGTCGTCGCCAAGCCGTGTGATGCCACCACCCTGCACCGTGCCGATGTGGTACGTGCTGTATTCGCGAATGGTGTTTCGGTCACCAATGACAAGCTCGCAGGGCTCCCCTGCATATTTCAAGTCCTGGTTAATTGAGCCCAATGACACGAATTGGAAGATCCGGTTATTGCGGCCAATTGTGG
The DNA here is from genome assembly GCA_031431035.1 of Rhodoferax sp. Taxonomy (GTDB): domain Bacteria; phylum Pseudomonadota; class Gammaproteobacteria; order Burkholderiales; family Burkholderiaceae_C; genus JANYCG01. The sequence continues at coordinate 1,086 of JANPCR010000266.1, read as the reverse complement.
TGTGCCCTTCAATAACGCAATGCGGCCCGATGGAGGTGCCCTCGGCCACTTTGACGTGCGGACCAATCAAGGTGTAGGCCCCGACGGTCACGGAACTGTCAAGCTGTGCAGAGGGATCAACCAAGGCGGTTGGGTGAATCGTGGTCAAAGGTCAATCTGCCAGAAAAAAGGACTGAAAAACGCCGCGAGGGCCGTTTTGGCGTTGGGTTGCAACAGGGCCGGGGTCAAGTGATCTTGCGCATGGCACAAGTCAATTCAGCCTCAACCGCCAATTCACCAGCCACGGTGGCGCGTGAATTGAATTTGAAGATGCCAACTTTCATGCGCACCAACTCAACCTCAAGAATCAGTTGATCGCCCGGTTCAACCGGCCGCTTAAACCTGGCACCGTCGATGCCAGCAAAGTAATAAACCATTTCGTCGCTGGGCGAGGTGTCCAGGGCGTCAAACGCCAAAAGTGCTGCCGCCTGGGCCAGCGCTTCGAGCATCAGAACACCAGGCATCACTGGCCGCTTTGGAAAATGACCCTGAAAGAAAGGCTCGTTGGCCGTGACATTTTTCAGCGCCTTGATGCGCTTGCCTTTTTCCAGCTCAAGCACCCGGTCTACCAGCAAAAAAGGATAACGGTGGGGCAGTTGTTTCAGAATTTGGTGGATGTCCATCATGGTTTTATCATTTCATTTTCAAGTCTTTGCAAGCAAACGCTCCAGGTCTCTGATGCGCTCGCGCAGGGCATGCAACTGCTTCAGTGTGGCTGCGTTTTTTTCCCAGGCCAAATTGTCCGCAATAGGATAAATACCAGTGTAAGTGCCAGGCTTCAGAATCGACCGGGTCACCACAGAGGCGGCTGAAATATTCACGTGGTCGGTAATTTCAAGGTGCCCCAACACCACGGCTCCTCCGCCCACCGTGCAATGCGCGCCGATGGATGCGCTGCCCGCCACGCCAACGCAACCGGCCAGCGCCGTGTGTTTGCCAATGCGCACGTTGTGCCCAATTTGAATCAAGTTGTCCAGCTTGACACCGTCTTCAATCACGGTGTCTTGCAGAGCACCCCGGTCAATGCAGGTGTTGGCCCCTATTTCA
>JANPCR010000265.1:0-2412 GCA_031431035.1 Rhodoferax sp. | reverse complement strand
TGACATAGGAGAGGTGGCAGAGTGGCCGAATGTACCTGACTCGAAATCAGGCGTACCGCAAGGTACCGTGGGTTCGAATCCCACCCTCTCCGCCAGATCAACTCGGCCTGATGCTATATTTTCTAGCGTCAGGCCGTTTTAATTAGGGTCAGGGGAGAAAAAAATGTTATCGGCAGCCATTTTTCTGATGCGAGCGTCCCCTGCCTACAGCAGGTGTCGGGAGACTCGGCACATTCCCAGTCTACAAATGATTCGGGCCAACGTCAGGCCCATGCGCTCCAATCCATGAGCCTGTCCTTTCCACGCCTCAAGCCCTCGGCGGCGGCACTCAAAACCGCAGAAACGCTGGATCGCTTGCGCCAATCCTTGCGCGAGCAGCAATTGGTTTTTGACAGCGCGGGGGTCGGCATTGCCTTCATCAAGCAACGCTTCATTGAGCGCTGCAACCTGCGATTTGCCGAGATCTTCGGCATCAAAACGCCCGAAGAACTGCTGGGCAAATCCAGCCAATCGCTGTACCCGAGCGAGGCTTCTTTTCGAGCGCTGGGCAGGGCCGCGTACCCGGTACTGGCAAAAGGCGCTTCGTACAAAACCGAGCTCTTGATGAAGCGCGCCAATGGCGAGACCTTTTGGGCGCACCTGACCGGAAAACTCGTCAACCAGGAGGTCGCCGAAGAAGGCTCGATCTGGATCATTGACGACATCAACGACGAAACCATTGCCCAAAAGAGTTTGCAAACCGTTCTGAAGCAGCAAAGCCTGGTGCTGGACAACGCCATGGTCGGCATTGTCTTTTTGCGAGGCAGAAAAGTCACCCAGTGCAACCAGAGCTTCGAGCGCTTGTTTGGTTATGACCGTGGCGAGCTGATTGGCAAGTCGTCGCGCCAGTGGTATTGCAACGATGAAGATTGGCAAGCCGCCGGGCAAATGTGCTACGAGCCGTTTTCCAAAGGTTTGGCGTTTGAGGGCGAAATGCAGCTGTGCAAAAAAGACGGCACGCCTTTGTTTTGCGCTGTTCGGGCCAAGGCCATTGACCCCAACGATTTGGAGCAGGGCTCGATCTGGATCACCGACGACATCACTGCCCGACGGCAAATTGAAGCCGAGCTGCTGCAAACCCGGACCGACCTTGAAGCCCTGGTCGAGCAGCGCACGCTGGAGCTCAAAAACACAGTGCACGCGCTGGAGATCAAAGCCGCTCAGCAGATCGAAGCAGAAAAACACATCACCCAGTTGGCGCATTTTGACGCGCTGACTGGTTTGCCCAACCGTCTGCTGTTGTCGGATCGTTGTCAGGTTGCTCTGAAGGCAGCGCACCGGGGGCAGACCTCAGTGGCACTGATGTTTCTGGACTTGGATCACTTCAAAACCATCAACGATTCACTAGGCCACCGGGTAGGCGATGCCGTGCTGGTTGAACTGGGTGCGCGTCTGCGCGCGGCCGTGCGCGAAAAAGACACTATTTCGCGCCTGGGCGGCGACGAATTCATCATTTTGATGCCCGACACTAATGCCGCCGGTGCGGCGCGTGTGGCAGAAAAGCTGCTGGTGTTGGCCCAAGCCCCGATGCTGCTGGACCAGCATGAGCTGACCATCACGCCATCCATCGGCATTGCGATGTACCCCAAAGACGGTGCCGATCTGGATTCTCTGGCGCGTTGTGCAGACGCTGCCATGTACCGGGCCAAAGCCGATGGGCGTAACAATTACCATTTTTATTCCAACGAAATTCAAGGCATTTCAGACCGCCGCCTGGCCTTGAGCAACGCGCTGCGCCGTGCGCTGGAGCGCAACCAACTGTCGCTGCGCTACCAACCACAAATCTCGGTGGCCACCGGTGACATTGTGGGCGTGGAAGCGCTGCTGCGCTGGCACCACCCGGAGCTGGGACACGTGTCGCCGGCTGAATTCATTCCCGTGGCTGAAAACAATGGTCTGATTTTGCCCATTGGTGCCTGGGTCATCCGAACGGCAATTCAACAATTGGCCGACTGGATTCGCCGGGGCATGGCCCCCATGATGATGGCGGTCAATTTGTCGGCCGTGCAGTTTCGCCATGCCGAGCTGCCCGAGCTGGTGTCAATGGCCCTGCGCGATGCGAGTTTGCCGGCTAACCTGTTTGAGCTGGAACTGACCGAAGGCGCCGCCATGACGAACCCGGTGGCGGCCATCGCCGTCATGGACGACCTGGTGCGCCGCGGTATCCGCTTGTCGATTGACGACTTTGGCACGGGGTATTCGTCTTTGAGCTACCTCAAGCGATTTCAGGTTTACAAGCTCAAAATTGACCAAACCTTTGTGCGCGACATCACCGAAGACCCGGATGACAAGGCCATTGTCGGAGCCATCATCAGCATGGCCACCAGTTTGGGGATTGAAACCATTGCCGAGGGCGTTGAAACCGAAGGCCAA
>JANPCR010000264.1:0-11969 GCA_031431035.1 Rhodoferax sp. | reverse complement strand
TTGGTGGGCAGCAAACCGTAGAAAAACGACTGCAGCCGGCCGCTGCCGTTGCGCATCAAGGTCTGGGTGGCGTGGGTTTCACCGCTTTCCAGAATCTCGCCATACACCTTGCCCAGCATGCCCGCGTAGGTGAGCGCGATGGCCAACACGCCAGCGGTCGGCCCTAAGCCCACGACCCGCACAAACACCAGCGCCCACACCAACTCGGGCATGCTGCGCAAGAAAATCAGGAACCAGCGCACGATTTGGCGCAGCCAAAACGGCCCCAACGCCATGCGGCCCGACAAGGCAGACACTGACAACACCCGGGTGCTCAAAAGCGTGAGCGGAATCGCCAAGATCAGCGCCAACGTGATGCCTGCGGTGGCCATGGCTACGGTGCGCCAGGTTTCGCGGGCAATCATTTCCAAAAACTCGGCATTGGCCACCAGGGGCCAAAAGCTGGCGATGAATTTCGCGCTGATTTTGAGGTTGACAGGCTCCAGCAAAATCCAGGGCTTGAACTCGGTGGTAACGCCCAAAGGCCACAGAACCACAAGGCCCAGGCTGATCCAGAACAAGCGGGAAAGCCAGGCGGGGTCGCGCTCTGGCGCAGACCTTGAAGTCACCCGATTTGGAATCAACACGGCTGCCATAATTTCAAGCGGCGCTCAATCAGCGGCAATGCATGACGGCGGGCTGAGGTGCGGCAGGAGCAACTTCAACCAAACTCACCGGTGCTTCCCCGCGCAACTCGTTCTCGTACTTGTCGTACAGACGGTTTAGGCGCTCTTGGGTCACCTCTGCGGCTGGCAAATCAAATGCCAATTCACCATCGCGCAGGCCAATGATGCGCGAAAAGTGCGCCAGCGCCATGTCCACCTGGTGCAATGTGGCCACCAGCGTCACGCCACGCTCTTTGGCGCTGGCAACTAAAGTCACCATCGCCTGGTTGGCCCGCGTTGGATCCAGTGCCGACAAGGGCTCGTCTATCAACCAAAGTTCAGCCGGGGCCACCAAAGCCCGGGCCAGACCCACCCGCTGGCGCTCGCCACCCGACAGGCGGTCAACCCGCTCAAACAGCTTTTCAGACAAATCAAAACTTTCCAGCGCGTTGAAGGCGGCAGGAATGTCGATAGGGTAGAACAAAGAACGCACGCTGGCCAGCAAACCCATGGCTGGCAAACGGCCTGCAAGCACCGCTGTCACCACACGCTGGCGCGGTGGCAGGGGCGGCACTTGCGGTGCCAAAAACAACCTGCCACGCAAGCGCTGCAGCAGCTTGCGCGACAACTGCCAAGGCAAGGCCCCGGCCAGTTTAATGCTGCCGTCAGTTGGGGGCAAGGCACAGGCCAACACCTGCAACAGCGTGGTTTTGCCAGCGCCTGAAGGGCCAATCACCGCCACTTGCTCGCCCGCGCGAACTTGCAGCGTCAAGCCTTTCAGTGCCGACGCAGCGCCCGGGCGCGCAGCTGGGTGGCGCGCGCTGACATTTTGGAGTTCTAGGTTCAAACCAGCGGCCCAAACTTGTTAAAGCAAGCCAGCACTGCGAGCCGCAGATTCCAGGCCTTTGTAGTTTTCGGGGGTGGTTGCGACATAACGGGTTGCGCGATTCAGGCGCAAAATTTCAGCATGCTCTGGGTTGGCAGGGTTCAAAGCCAAAAACGCGGCTTTGACTTTGGCCTGCATGGCAGCGGGCATGTCCGCATGCACTGACCAGTTGTAATTGTAATAGGGTGGTGTGGTGTAGAACACGTCAACAGCCTTGGTGTCAACCTTGTTCTCGCTCACAAATTTCTTCCAGACCGTGATGTCCAGCGCGGCCGCATCGACCTTGCCGCTAACCACTGAGGCAATGGTTGCATCATGCGCGCCGCTGTAGGCGATGCGACGGAAATCTTTTTCTGGGTCAATCGAGGCTTGCAACAGGAAACTGCGCGGCATCAAATGGCCTGAGGTACTGCTTTGCGAGCCGAAAGACACTTGCTTGCCCTTCATGTCGGTCAGGGTTTTAATGCCTGCGTCTGTTTTTGCAATAAATACGGATTGGAATCGCGTGTCTTCCTCGCGCTGGGCCAAGGGCACAATCTTGCCGCCTGAACGCAGGTTGGCTTGCACGTGGGTGAATCCACCAAACCACACCAAATCGACCTTTTTGTTCACCAATGCTTCCACGGCGGCCGGGTAATCGCTGACCGGGGTGAACTCCACCTTAACGCCTAAAGTTTTCTCCAGATAGCTCGCAAGGGGCGTGAACTTGCGTATCTGCTCGGTGGCAGCTTCTTCTGGAATCGTGGTGACTTTAAAAACCTGCTGGGCGTGACTTAACGAGCCAAACATCACGACCGCACAGGTCATGAGGGCGCGGAAAGTCCGGGAAGGGGAAAAACTGACCATGATGGCACTCCTGATTAAGAACCTAAAGGACATGCATTAGACTCGAAACCAAGGCTTTTTGCTGAGACAGACACTCGCAAAAATGCCGCGTAAGGCTATTGAATCTGAAACGACGAACGCCTTGGTAAATCGCTTGGTCTGGGCATTGCTACATTCCTTACCCTCGCCTCTCCAATCCCTTTTCGCTCCTCATGCCAAAACCCCGCATTTCAATTCCCCGCATCCTGATCGTGAGCCCTGCCCTTGCCAATGCCAACAATGGCAACTGGCAAACAGCGTGGCGCTGGTCGCGCATGTTGCGCCATGAATTTCAGGTCGATATCGCCCAAGAATGGGATGGCAGTGCGTTTGACGTGATGCTGGCGCTGCACGCCAGGCGGTCTGCAGACTCGATTGGGCGCTGGGCCGAATCAAAGGGCTCTGCTGCCAATGTGCCGGGCCTGGGGGTGGTTCTGACTGGAACAGATCTGTACCGAGATATCCAGAACGATGCACTGGCGCAACGCTCTTTGGTTTTGGCCCAAAAATTGGTGGTTTTGCAAGAGTTGGGCATTCAATCGCTGGACGTGGCGCTGCGAGGCAAGGCGCAATGTATTTTTCAATCCACCGCCACCCGCCAAACCCTGCAAAAGCCGAACCGCTTTTTGCGCGCGGTGATGGTGGGTCATTTGCGTGATGAAAAGTCTCCGCAGACGCTGTTTGCAGCAGCCCGCCTTGTGCAAGATCGACCAGATATCTTCATCGATCACATCGGGGAACCCCTGGACGCTGAATTGGCCCAGCAGGCGCGTGCCACAGCGCTGGCTTGCTCCAACTACCGATGGCTCGGCGGCCTGCCCCATGAGGCGACGCGCAGGCGCATTCAAAGCGCCCAGTTACTCGTGCATGCCAGCAAAATGGAAGGCGGCGCGCATGTGGTTATGGAGGCCGTGTGCAGCGGCACGCCCGTGTTGGCCTCTAAAATCAACGGCAACGTGGGCATGCTGGGGGCAACGTACCCCGGGTATTTTGAGCATGGCGACGCGAAAGGGCTGGCAAATCTGCTGATTCGGGTGCGCGAGGATCAGACAAATCCGCCTCAAAACGCCAAAGCCAATTTTTATGCGCAACTTCAACACCATTGCGAGACCCGAGCCCCCTTGTTTGCCCCCCGCACAGAACAAAGCGCCCTGATTCAGTTGGTGCGCGATTTATTGCCTGAAAATTTCAAAAAAACGCGATAGCCAACCCCAAGATAAGCCAACAATGCAAGCGTCTGAGCAACCCATTCTGAGAGACATCGTGCTTGTAGGCGGTGGACACAGCCACGTCATCGTGCTGAAAAAATTTGGCATGAACCCGATTCCTGGGGTTCGTCTCACGCTGATTTGCACTGACATGCACACGCCCTACTCGGGCATGCTGCCCGGTTATGTGGCAGGCCATTACGACTATGACGACGTGCACATCGACCTGAGCCGCCTGGCCGTTTTTGCGGGCGCTCGCCTCTACCGCGATGAGGTAATTGGCCTGGATCGCGCCAACAACAAGGTGCTTTGCCGCAATCGTCCGCCGGTGCCCTACGACCAGTTGTCCATCAATATCGGTTCGACCCCGCAGCTCAACCAAGTCCCTGGCGCAGCCGACCATGCCATTGCTGTCAAGCCGATTCAGCGCTTCAACGACCGTTGGCTGGCCTTGCTGCACCGCGTAAAAACCCATGCGGGCAAAACCACCATTGCTGTGGTGGGCGCTGGTGCCGGTGGCGTCGAACTGCTCTTGGCCATGCAGTGGCGGCTGCGCAAAGAGCTGTCAGCCTTGGGCCGCAACCCCGATGATTTGGTGTTTCACCTGTTCACCAGCAGCGCCGACATTTTGCCAACTCACAACGCCGGTGTGCGCCAACGGTTTGAGTCGGTGTTAGCCATGCGCCAGGTCACGGTGCACCGAGGCGATGAGGTCAAACAAGTATTTGCGGGCCGACTGCAAACGGCCAAGGGCGACCTGCTGGACGCCGATGAAATCATTTGGGTGACGCGTGCTGGCGGCGCGCCCTGGCTGAAAGACACGGGCTTGGCACTGGATGCCGAAGGCTTCGTTCAAGTTCAGGACACGCTCCAGACCGTGACCGATCCGCACATTTTTGCGGCGGGTGACATCGCCAGCATGGTGAATTTCAAGCTTGAAAAAGCTGGCGTCTTTGCCGTGCGACAAGGCACGCCATTGACCGCCAATTTGCGCCGTGCCGTGGCAGGCACGCCGCTGCAACACTACCGCCCCCAGCGCACTTGGCTTGCCCTGATCAGCACAGGAGACAAATATGCCGTGGCTTCCCGAGGCTGGCTGGGCTTTGCAGGCGACTGGGTATGGCGCTGGAAAGACTGGATTGACCGTCGCTTCATGCTGAAGTTTCAAGATTTGCCTGAGATGGATCCGAATTCCAAGGCCAGTGCCCAAGGGGCCGCACCCAGCGCTGCCAACTCTGTCAAGCTCAGCCAGGAAGAGTCTTTGCAGGCCATTTCTGCTATTGCCATGCGATGCGGCGGCTGCGGTGCCAAAGTCGGCGCTACCGTTTTGTCCCGTGCCTTGAGCAATCTGCACCCGGTTGACCGCGACGACGTGCTGATTGGTCTGAAAGACCCAGATGACGCTGCTGTCGTGCGGGTGCCACCTGGCAAGGCAATGGTGCATTCCGTCGACTTTTTTCGCTCATTCATTGACGACCCGTATATTTTTGGCAAAGTCGCTGCCAACCACGCCTTGGGCGACATTTGGGCAATGGGGGCTGAGGCGCAGTCGGCCACCGCCGTGGTCACGGTGCCACCCGGTTTAGAGTCAAAAACCGAAGACGTGCTGTTTCAAATGATGACCGGCGCGATGGAAATTTTGAACGACGCCAATTGCGCCCTGGTGGGTGGCCACACGGGTGAAGGCAAAGAGCTCGCACTGGGCTTTGCCGTGAACGGCCTGATTGACGACGACCCGGCCAAGATTTTGCGCAAAAACGGCATGAAACCTGGCGACGTGCTGATTTTGACCAAACCTATTGGCACAGGCACCTTGTTTGCCGCCCATGCCCGCCTGTTTGCCAAAGGTCGCTGGATCGATGGAGCGCTCAAGTCGATGGTGATGTCCAATCGGCTGGGTGCCAAGTGCTTGACCGACTACGGGGCAACGGCTTGCACAGATTTAACTGGTTTTGGCTTGCTGGGTCACTTGGTTGAAATGACGCGCCCATCGGGTGTGGATGCTGAGCTGACACTGTCTGCCCTGCCCCTGCTCGATGGCGCTGAGGAGTGCGTGAAGGCCGGTATCGTCAGCTCATTGCAAAGCTCCAACGTGCGTTTGCGCCGCGCGTTGCGCAACCAAGAGGCCTTTGTCAAACACACGCGCTACCCGCTGATTTTCGACCCCCAAACTGCAGGCGGCCTGCTGGCCAGCGTGCCTGCTGACCGGGTTGAAGCCTGCATGGCCAGCCTGCGCGAGTTGGGTTATGTGCACACCATAGCCATTGGCCGAATTTTGGCGCAAGGCGAATCCCTGGAGCCTATCACTCTGGTGGCTTGATCGACAAAATGATGTCGCCCAAATAGGCCAGGCTGCTGGATTGGGTATTGTCAGAATCCGCCCCCACTACAACGGCGATCAATGGCGGTGGAGTCACAAATTCATGGCCAAAAGCGCGGTTCAAGTCGGCCACCAAATCGCGTTCGTGGCTGACCCACTGACCTAACTTGCCGTCGCCCGAGTCCAAGACCACAAACCGCAAGCGTGGCGAGTACGCGTTGGGCAATTGGCTGCCCGGCGCCTGTTTGTGGTCCCAAACATAGCAAAGCGTGGCGGCTGGCAGCCGCTCGCCGCTCAACGTGCGCGCCAAGCGCAGCACATTGCGCTCAACAAAACCAAGTTTGTCCAGTGGCATATCGAACATGGCGCACACCTTCAGAGGCGAGTCGTCACCTTCTTTACGCGTCAGGTCGGCTGAACGAATCGGCTGGTCGAGCTGCCAGCGCCATTTCAATGAACTGCCCACTCCCAGCACGGTGGGTTTGACTTCATGCAAGGCGGTGCCGTAGGATTTGTCGGTTGCGAGCTTCAACACCCTGTCTGCCCCCGAAGCCACAATTTCAAAATTGGCCAACGGCGCTTTGTCTTTGGGCAATCCGACCAAACGCCATGGCGTTGGAAGTGACGCTGAAGTGGCTTTTGAGAACAGCTGCAAGGGCTGTGAAACCGCAGGAACCGAGGTAGTCGCGGGCTGTGCAAACGCCGTTGAGCCTAGGCACAGTGCCAGCAACTTGACTGCGCTGACTGGGCTTCTAGCGGCCCAAATCGTTGAGCGACCAGTCGTAGTCCAAATTCGAGATCGAAACACTTTTGGCCCTTATTTTTTCGCGGTCAGCCGGGGCGGCAGCCAGCAGGTCAGCGTACTTGGCAAACACATCTTCCAGCTTGGCAAAACCCTTGTGGCCCTTTTCAAAGTCTTCACGGAACCACTTGAAAATATTGCTGACTTCCAGCTTCCCGTCGGCATAGCGATTGCGGGTGCGGTCGCCCAAAAATCGCTGCATACCGTCTTCAAGCTGCGCATCCAGTTTGGCAGCGGTGAACGGTTCAGGAAACAGCGCAGGGCAGCCAATGCTGGCACAGTTGACGGCCACATGAACGCGGGGCTCGGCATAGCGCGGGCGCAACTGCTCGTGCTCAATCCAGTCGAGGTGGCGCTCTTCGCCCAGCAGGGTGAAGAACTTTTTCTTCCAGGTCGGGGTGACAAACGAACCAATGTCCTTGATCGACTTCAGGTCGGGGTACTTGGTCAAAATAATTTCGACCGTGAAGGCGTTGTAGGCGTTGATCAAAAAAGCCATTTGCTGTGGCCTGGACCATTTGTCAAAGTCTGCTTTGGACATAGCGCTCAAGCCATCCAGTACCTTTTTGAGTTCAGCCCTGTCTGCGGCAAACCCTTTGTAGTCCACCCGCGACTGCTTGTTGTCGGGCAGCCACTTGACGTGTTTTTTGAGTAAAGATGCCCAATTTGGGTAGGCGTGGTCAAAATTGGCAGAGTCTTGGCTAAACGAGGTTCCAGCTCTCGTCAATAGGACAAAAATTGCTATACCTAATATAGCGCTCCTGCGGCTGGTGGTCGATTTCTTTGTCAATGTCTTAGTATGGTTTTTCATGGCTCAGCCTCTCTTCCAAGTGTGATATTTCTCAACCCATTCCAGCAGCTTTTTGGGCTGATGGGCTCGCTTCCATTCGCCCGCTGCGTACTTGTTGGCCTCCGCTAGAGTCGGGTAGGTGTGAATGGTTCCCAAAATCTTGTTCATGCCCAGGCCGTGCTTCATGGCCATCACGTACTCGGCCAACAAATCGCCCGCGTGGGTGCCGACGATGGTGACACCCAAAATTTTGTCTTTTCCGGGCACGGTCAGCACTTTCACAAAACCTTGGGTTTCGCTGTCTGCAATGGCGCGGTCCAAATCATCAATGCCGTATTTCACCATTTCATAGGGAATGTTTTTCTCTTTGGCTTCTTGCTCATTCAATCCCACCCGCGCGACTTCAGGGTCAATAAAGGTTGCCCAGGGAATGACCGAGTAATCGACCTTGAACTTCTTGAAAGTTCCAAACAGTGGGTTCACAGCCGCGTACCAGGCCTGGTGCGCGGCCGTGTGGGTGAACTGGAACGGCCCAGCCACGTCACCTGCGGCATAAATGTTCGGGTAAATCGTTTCCAAATACTCATTGGTGGTGATCGTGCGGTTGGTGGGAATGCCCATTTCTTCAAGACCATAGCCTTTGAGGCGCGCGACCCGCCCCACGGCGCACAGCAGGGCATCAAATTCAATGCGAATTTCTTTGCCGCCGCTCTCCACAATGATAGATTTCACATCGCCCACTTTCTCGCAGCGCAGGGCTTTGTGGCCCGTCAGCACGGCGACACCGTCGGCCACCAGCGACTGCTTGGCAAGCTCCGACACCTCCACGTCTTCGCGGATCATGATGCGCGGGGCCATCTCAACCTGCGTGACTTGGGAGCCCAAGCGCTGGAAACTCTGGGCTAGCTCGCAACCAATGGGGCCACCGCCCAGCACCACCATGCGCTTGGGCACGGCGTCCAGCTTTAAAAACTCATCCCACAGCGTGTCGCTGGTGACGTAGCCCACATCGTCAATACCAGGCAGCGGCGGCACGAAGGGCATGGCGCCCGAGGCAATGACAATCGCGCGACTGGTCAGCGTCTTTTTGGTGCCATCGTTCAGGGCAATTTCAACGGTCCAAGGGTTCACAATTTTGGCGTATCCCTGCACCACATCCACGCCCAACCCGGTGAAACGCTCCACGCTGTCGTGCGGGGCGATTTCGGCGATCACGTGGTGGATGCGCTGCATGACGGCTTTGAAACTGAATTGGGCCGTGGTGTCGGTCAGGCCGTATTTGGAGCCATGCTTCATTTGGCTGGCCAACTTAGCGCTTTTGATCAGCGCCTTGCTGGGTACGCAGCCAAAATTCAGGCAATCGCCACCCATTTTGTGCGCTTCAACCAAGGTGACTTTGGCTTTGACAGCAGCGCCAATCAAAGCAGTGACCAAGCCGCCTGCACCCGCGCCAATGACGATCAGGTTACGATCAAACGACTTGGGCTTGAGGTGGTTCCAACGGGCATAGACTTTGCGCGCTTTGACGGTGTCGATGATTTTTTTGGCGATCAGCGGAAAGACGCCTAAAAGCACAAAGGAGCCAATCAAGCCGGGTGACAAAATGCCTTTGAGCGAATCAATCTTGGCCAACTGGGTGCCCGCGTTGACAAAAACCAAAGTCCCCAAAAACATGCCTAACTGGCTGACCCAATAAAAAGTCCAGGTCTTCATTTTGGTCAAACCCATGACCAGGTTGATAACGAAAAACGGCACCAGCGGCACCAAGCGCAAAGTGAACAGGTAAAAACCACCCTCTTTTTCAACGCCTTTGTTGATCTCTGCCAGCCGATTGCCGAATTTGCTTTGCACTGACTCACCCAACACAAAACGTGCGGCCAAAAAAGCCAGCGTGGCCCCAATGCTGGATGCGAATGAGACGATCAGCATGCCAATGACCAGCCCGAAAATCGCGCCAGCTGCCAAAGTCATGATGGCGGCACCGGGCAGCGACAAGGCGGCGACCGCTACATAGGCCGCAAAGAATGCTGCAATCACCATCACAGGGCGCTGTGCATAAAGCTCGGCAAACCCGCTTTGCTGCGATTTGATGAAGTCCAGGGAGAAAAAACGTCCCAGATTGAAGATGAAGAAAAGCGCGATCAGGGCCACCAGCGCGACGAGAATCAGAATTTTTTTGCTTTTCATAGGTGAAATATATGTTGTTGTGTGCCGCCGCGCCAAAGCCGCCAGCCCTGCACTTTATACCGCCTTGGTACGCTTGCACCAGCATTTCTTACAGTGAGAGGTCCTGGGCAACTTGAAGTCGGGCCGTAGACTTTGTGCAAAATGACCTCCTCAACCACAATTGACACAAGACAACCCCCGCTTCCTCAAAATAAGGCCGCCTGAAAGGATTGATTCATGATTGAAGCCCTTGTGCACTTCGCGCCGTCCCCCAGCGCAGGTGTTACCCCCAATGCCCGCCCGCTGCCCCTATGGCCAGCCACCGGCAGCAGCCGAATTCCATATTGGGCCTACACCGACGAAGCCGTTTACCAGCGCGAGTTGGAGCGATTTTTTTACACTGGGCACTGGTGCTACGTTGGGCTGGACGTCGAGATTCCCAACGCGGGAGACTTCAAGCGCACCAAGGTCGGCGAACGCTCGGTCATCATGATCAGGGACAAGGACGGTTCCATTAACGTGGTTGAAAACCGCTGCGCCCACCGAGGAGTAGCCTTTTGCCGTGAACGCAGTGGCAACAAAACCGAGCTGGTGTGCCCCTACCACCAGTGGAATTACAACCTGAAGGGCGATTTGCAGGGCGTGCCGTTTCGCCGTGGTTTAAAGCAAGACGGTCGCACCATCGGCGGCATGCCGGCTGATTTCGACTTGAAAGAACATGGCCTGACCAAGCTGAAAGTGGCCGCGCGCGGGGGTGCCGTGTTCGCCAGTTTTGATCACTCAGTGGTGCCGCTAGACGAGTACCTGGGCCCCACGATTGGTGCCTATGTTGACCGCGTCTTCAATGGCCGCAAACTGGTTCTGCTGGGCTACAACCGCCAGCGCATACCCGGCAACTGGAAGCTGATGCAAGAGAATATCAAAGACCCCTACCACCCCGGCCTGCTGCACGCCTGGTTTGTGACGTTTGGGCTTTGGCGCTCAGACAACAAAGCCCAATTGCTGATGGATGTCCGGCAGCGCCATGCGGCCATGATCTCCACGCGCGGCAACGCGGGCCAGGCCGGTGCCGCAACCAGCGGCGTGACCAGTTTTAAAGACACCATGAAGCTCAATGACGACCGCTTTTTGGACGTGGTGCACGAGCCTTGGTGGGGCGACCCGACCGCCGTGATGACGACCATTTTTCCCAGTTTGATCATTCAGCAGCAGGTCAATTCGCTGTCAACCCGGCAAATCATTCCCAATGGCGTGAGCAGCTTTGACTTTGTCTGGACGCATTTTGGATTTGCCGACGACAGCACCGAAATGCAGCGGCGCCGCCTGCGCCAAGCCAACCTGTTTGGCCCCGCTGGTTTTGTGTCTGCCGACGATGGCGAGGTGATTGAGTTCAGTCAAGACAGCTTCAATGCCAATTCGCCAAGCGGTGCGTCCAGCGGCAAAAGCACGATTGCTGAACTGGGCGGGAAAACCGCCGAAGACACCGACCACATGGTGACCGAGACTTTGATTCGCGGCATGTACGCGTACTGGCGGGAGGTGATGGGCGTATGAATGCTGATTTACCAATGAAGAAGACCGCGAAATTGTCAGCTGACGAATACATCAGCCTGCTGCTTTTTTACCAAACCTATGCTGATACATTGGATAGTGGTCAGTTTGACGAGTGGCCAGATTTTTTCACCGAAACCTGTGTGTACAAGGTTCAGCCACGCGAGAATTTTGACGCGGGTTTGCCACTGGCCACTTTGTCGTTTGAGAGCCAGGGCATGTTGAAAGACCGGGTTTACTGCATTCGGGAAACGCTTTACTTTGAGCCGTATTACCAGCGGCATGTGGTGGGAGCACCGGTGGTGACATCGGTCGATGGTGACGTTGTTAACGCCCATGCCAGCTATGCGGTGTTCCGAACCAAACCGGATGAGGTGAGCCATGTTTACAACGTGGGAAGGTATGAGGATGTGTTGCTGCGCGCGCCTGATTCGAGGTTTGGATGGTTGTTGAAGAGTCGGGTTTGTGTGTTTGACAGTGATTTGATTTTGAATTCGATGATTTATCCGATTTAATTTTTGCTTTTTTCAAAGGTGGTTTTCCATTTCCGGTTTTGGCGCTTTATAGGATTGCGCTTGCCAGCAGGCAGGCCGGGTTTCGCCCCGGCGGGCGACTCACTTGTTCTTTGCTTCGCCAAAGAAAAGTAAGCAAAAGAAAGGCGACCCGACAGTCTGGGTCCCTGCGCTGCGCTTCGGGCAACTTGCGGTGCTCGAATTCAGCGGGGTCTTGCTCAAACTC
>JANPCR010000263.1:0-5511 GCA_031431035.1 Rhodoferax sp. | reverse complement strand
AACCGCATTTGGTAGCCAAACACGCTGCGGGTGCCTGTGCCTGTGCGGTCGGTTTTGGCGGCACCCTCGCGGTACACGTGGCGCATGAAATCTTCGTACTGGGAGCGAATGGCAGTGGTTTGGGTCATTTCAGTAGCCGGCTAACAGCATATCTAAAGCATTTTGAATCAGGAGTTGCTGGTCGTTCAGGTTCGCCACGGATTGGCGCAGGATTGACACAGGCACAGCGCCCAGCGCGGGGGTGTCCATGGCCAACTTAATTCCGGCAACGACAAACCCCGGGTTGAGGTCTTCAGAAGGGTTGAAGAGCTGATCGGCTTTCCAAAGCGGGACGACCACGCGAGTTTGAACCCCTTGAATATGATCGCTTTGAATGTCTAACAAATAAGGAATGCGCACACGTTCTGCGGTTTCCGGGTTGGCATATACGTCATAGCGGGCCATATTCAATAGTTTCTAAACGGTTTCGCGACCATCGCCAAGGGATTTGCCCCAGGTGCGGTATTTCGCCAGCGGCAGACCGTGCTGACGGACGCGCTCGTTGTAGGCGTCAATCGCGGGCTTATTGTCTGCGTTCCATTTGTCCCAATAGCGGCGTTTCACCTCCTCAGTCAACAGCCCATCGACTGTTTGCGAAATGTTCATTCCTAAATCTTTGGCGGCCTCCAGAACCTTGACGTTGAGCGACAGGTTGGTGGCCTTTTTTGCGGCGTTAGCGAAATGAAGCATGAATAGATCCTGAGTCTCGGTTGTTGGCATTTTATGCGCAATATTCATGCGCATAAGCTCAGGCTAGCCTTGTCACATTTTCGCAGAAGCTCGCCTCTGAATATCGTCTCGAACGCTGGCAGGAAGCTTTTTCAGCAGCCATCCAATGGCCAAAGGCACCAGGACGATGTCATCCATCACACCCAAAAAGGGAATGAAGTCAGGGATTAAATCAATTGGCGACACCAAATAAAGGGCGATGCCAGCCACGCCCCATTTGAGCCAGGAGGGTGACAGGGGGTGGCGCAAGGCGCTCCACAGCTGCCGCGCATCGGTTTTGACCAAAACCCAGATCAAGGCAATTCGTTTCCACATGGTTCGCTCGCTTTCCTTTGAATGTCCGTTTAACTGTCTTCCTAGCGGCTCATGACCGCCAACGGCGTGCCCCCGTGCAATCCGTCGCATCCATAACGTGGGGCTGGCTCGCCGGATGACAAGGCAGACTGGATTGCCAAGGTAGACTGTACGGCTTCAATCGAATGGTGCGTTGACTTTCATGAATCTCATTTTATTTTTGCGCCGTTTTTCGGGTGCACCAGCCTTGGGCTTGGCCTTGTTGTTCGCCCTGCACGCGGGTGGGGTGGCGGCGCAAGCGCCGTTGCAAGCCTCAGTGCAAGCGCCAATGCAAGCCATGGCTAACACCAGTGTGCCGCCTGTGCTCAATCAGCCGTACCCTGGCACTTTGGTGGTTGAGGTGGATTTGACCGACCTGGACCGCAAAATCATGCAGGTACGCCAAACCCTGCCGGTGCAGCCTGGGCCGCTCACCTTGCTGTACCCGCGCTGGATTCCGGGCACCCATTCGCCCACCGGGACCGTCTCCAAAATGGCGGGTTTGCAAATCATGGCCAATGGCCGGCCAGTGGAATGGAAGCGCGACCAAGTGGACGTGTTTGCCTTTCACCTGATCGTGCCCGCAGGTGTGGACAACCTCAAAATTGCGTTTCAGCACCTGTCGCCCGTGTCCCCGTCCACCGGGCGCGTGGTGATGACGCCCGAGATCATCGGCTTGCAATGGAACACGGTGGTTCTGTACCCAGCGGGTTACTTTGCCAGCGCCATTCAAACCCGTGCCTTTGCCAAGTTGCCCAATGGCTGGCAAACCGCGTCCGCGCTGGATTTGATCAAACGCGACGGCGACTGGTACGAGTTCAAAGCCGTCAGCCTGGAGACATTGGTCGATTCGCCGTTGTGGGCGGGCAAGTACACGAAGCGCTTTGAACTCGATTCACGCGGCACGGCCCCCGTCTTTTTGACCGCGTTTGCCGATTCGCCCGCGCAGCTTGAAGCCACGCCGGACCAGATCGAGGCGCACAAACAACTCGTCAAACAGTCCGATGTCGTATTCGGTTCGCGTCACTTTGCGCGCTACGAGTTTCTGCTGGCGCTGAGTGAGCAGTTTTCGGGCATTGGCCTAGAGCATTCCGAGTCCAGCGAAAACGGCGTGCGACCCGGTTACTTCATTGATTGGAAAAAAAGCTCGTCGGGCAGAACCTTGTTGCCCCATGAGTACGCGCATTCGTGGAACGGCAAGTTTCGCCGCCCAAGCGACGTGTGGACGCCCAACTTCAACATTCCCATGCAAAACAGTTTGCTGTGGATTTATGAGGGGCAAACCCAGTTTTGGGGCCATGTGCTGGCAGCGCGTTCAGGCATTGTGCCGCTGGCTGATTCGCTGGAGAGTTTGGCTCAAACCGCCGCATCGCTCGACACCCGCGCCGGCCGCGCCTGGCGCAACATGCAAGACACCACCAATGAGCTTGTGATCAGCCTGCGGGGTGCCACAGACTGGCCAGATTGGCAGCGCCGCGAAGACTATTACGACGAAGGCCTGCTGATTTGGCTGGACGCTGACACCAAAATCCGCGAAATGACGGCCGATGCCAAAAGCCTCGCTGATGTGGCCCGCCTGTTTTTTGGTATTGAAGATGGACGTGTGGCTGCAGTCACTTACGGTTTTGAAGATTACGTGAAGGCTTTGAACACCGTCGCGCCACCCGCTTCAGCATCGTTCAGCTGGGCCAATTTTTTGCGCCAACGGCTGGACGCCAACAACAATGCCACGCTGCTGGACGGCATTGCCCGAGGCGGCTGGAAGCTGAGTTTCACAGAAACCCAAAGCGACTATTCCAAGGCGGTCGAGGGCAACTGGCGTTTCACGGGCTTCGACTATTCGCTGGGCTTTAGCCTGGACCGCGACGGCAAATTCAGTCGCATTCGGTGGGACGGCCCAGCTTTCAAGTCGGGGCTGACCTCGGGCATGCAGCTGGTGGCGGTGAATTCAGTGGCCTACAAGGCTGAACTGCTGCGCGAGGCGATCACCAAAGCCAAAGATGGCAGTGGCGTTGAACTGCTGGTCAAATCCAACGACCGTTACAAAACCATCAAAATCGATTACCGGGGCGGGCTTCGCTATCCCAAACTGGAGCGACTTGAAGGCACGCCTGATCGGCTGACGCCTATTTTGTCGGCGGTGAAGTAAGCACCTTAAAACCCTCAGCCTTCAACTGCTATTGAGGGTTGTTAAAGTCTGGCGACCCTCAACCTTCCTCAACCACCCAAGGACAAGTTGCCATGCTGAATCAAGATCAAAAAGCCGATTTCGACGCTCTGTTGCCAGGCCAAAGCACCGAAGCAGGCGCCAGCCGCCGCACCGCCCTGAAGGTGGCGTTGGGCGTCGGTTACGCCGCCTCCGCCATGCCCATCATGGCCCAGACTGCCATCAAAACCTCGAGCGAGGGCCTGAAAACTGGCGAAATTGTGTATGAAGTCAATGGCTTCAAAGTGCCCGCTTTTTATGCCATGCCCGCTGGCAAAACCAACTGCCCGGTGGTGCTGGTTGTGCAAGAAATTTTTGGCGTTCATGAGTACATTGCCGACACCTGCCGCCGCTTTGCCAAAGCCGGTTATTTGGCCATTGCGACCGAGCTGTACGCGCGCCAAGGCGACCCCACCAAGTACGGTGAAATTGGCAAACTGATTGCCGAAGTCGTCAACAAAGTGCCCGATGCGCAAGTCATGGCCGACCTGGATGGTGCTGTGAAATGGGCAGCAGCCAATGGCGGCGATGCCTCTAAAGTTGCAGTCACCGGTTTTTGCTGGGGTGGGCGCATCACCTGGCTGTACGCAGCACATGGCCCGGTTAAAGCAGGCGTGGCGTGGTACGGCAGACTGGTCGGCACCGCCAATGACTTGACCCCTAAAAACCCGATCGACCTGGCCGCTAACTTGCGCGCACCCGTGCTGGGTTTGTACGGCGAAAAAGACGGTGGCATTCCGCTGGACACCGTTGAAAAAATGAAAACCGCCCTGGCCGCTGGCAATGCAGCTGCTAAAGGTTCGCAATTTGTGGTTTACCCAGACGCACCCCACGCCTTTCACGCGGACTACCGGCCAAGTTTTCGCAAAGAGGCGGCGGAAGATGGGTTTAAGCGGTGCTTAGATTGGTTCAAATCCAACGGCGTCGCCTGACTCTCTTGCGATTTCAGCGCGATACGCTGTTGCTTCAAACCGCCTTTCGGGGCGGTTTTTTCATGGGATTTGGCATCTGAGATAATCAGCTATGACTTTCGTAGCGATTTTGGCGGGGACTTTGGTGGCGGGGATTGGCAGCGTTTGGCTGGCGGCCTTGCTCAGTTTTGGTCTGCTGGCGCGCTACACGCAGCACATGCTGAGCCTGGCCGCTGGCGCTTTGATGGCCACCGCCTTCATGCATCTGCTGCCCGAAGCGTTTGAAAGCCAGGCGGGTGCCAAAGACCTGTTCATGACGCTGCTGATAGGCCTGGTGTTCTTCTTTTTGCTGGACAAGGCCGAGCTTTGGCACCACGGGCATGAACACCATCACCCTGCGGCTTTGCCCAAGCCCGGTTCGGCTGCGCCGCTTTCGGGGTTGGCTCACGACCACGCTCATGACCACGCGCAAACAGATATCCCTAACCACCATCACCATCATGCCGCGCCCAAAGCCGGTAGTTGGGCTGTTTTAACCGGCGACAGCGTGCACTGCTTTGGCGACGGCATTTTGATTGCTTCGGCGTTCATGGCCGATATGCGTTTGGGCGCAATCGCGTCGCTGGCGGTGCTGGTGCATGAAATTCCGCACCACATGGGTGACCTGATGGTGTTGCGCGAAGGCGCTGGCAGCGACTCTGGCAACCGCAAAATGGCTTTGGTCAAAGTGTCGCTGGCAGGTGCGGTGACAGCGATTGGCGGCTTGGTGGGTTACTGGTTGGTGGATCAATTACGCGATTATTTGCCGTACTTTTTGGTGATTGCATCCAGCAGTTTCATTTATGTGGCGTTGGCAGATTTGATTCCGCAGTTGCAGAAGAGATTGTCAGCGCGAGAGACCGCTGCACAGATTGCTTGGTTGGGGGTGGGGATTGTGTTGGTTACCATGATTAGTGGGTTGGCGCATGGGCATTGATTGATTGGTTGGTTGGTTGGTTGGTTGGTTGGTTCGCGGTGGCTCTTGGCTGGGGATGTGAGTTTTAGTTTTTGGCTTGTTGATTTAGTTGTCTGTGTTGGCAGCGCGGAGAGGTTGTGTTTTGTTTGAAGGAGTTTTGGGATTGAGGTTTGCTCTTCCAGCAGGATGGCCGGGTCTCGCCCCGGCGGGCGACTCACTTGTTCTTTGCTTCGCCAAAGAAAAGTAAGCAAAAGAAAGGCGACCCGACAGTCTGGGTCCCTGCGCTGCGCTTCGGGCAACTTGCGGTGCTCGAATTCAGCGGGGTCTTGCTCAAACTC
>JANPCR010000262.1:0-2127 GCA_031431035.1 Rhodoferax sp. | reverse complement strand
GAACGGCATCACCGGCATTGGCGACAAAAAGCTTCAAGCCTATGGCGATGAGGTCGTTTTGATTGGCCTCTTGCCGTCCGCTCTCGCCGAGGCCTTGCCAAGCTGACGGCTCTGCTCATTGGCTGTTTCACCGGGTTCGATCCTATAAATGCTATTTTTACCACATTTGTGGTAAAAATAGCGTCAAAATGGTCAGAATGGGTGATTTTGGCGGCTTTATGAATCAAATCGGCATCTAGCTCTAAAATAATATAGATAGTTTGCTATGTTAATAATGGCAAAAGAGTTCGAAATGCCTGGCGACTTTGACTGAATTTTGCGGCTCAGTGCAATGCGAGAATCCCTAAGAGATTTGAATGAAAGAGCCCTCGTTTCTCGGATTTGCATTATTTGCGAACGGGTATCATCATTTGGCTTCACACCGCCCATTGCGGGTTGGTAACCCGATGCATTGCCCAGCCTGACCGGCTGATGTTCATCCCTTGTCAGGTTCCGGAGACAATTTTGAAATTGATAAAAGCCCTTCTGCTCGTTGTGGTCGTCACGGGGCTCGTCGGCTGCGCCCAGCCTCTGAAAAAACAAGCGTTCAACAGCGCTGCGGCAGCCCACATCGTGACCCTCGTGGTCACGCAAAAGCCCAACCAGGACCAGTACGATGCCGCTGTTTTGGCGCATCCAGGCGTCAGTTTTGGTCTGATTGGCGGTTTGATCGCGGCAGCCGACATGCAAAACAAAAGCAATCAGCTGACAGCCAGCATTGACCCGAAGGAAACACGGTTGCAAGAGCGCTTGGGCTTCATTCTGCAAAACCGATTGACCCAGTCTGGTTACCAGGTCAAGACAGTGACCTTGAAGAAAGACACCAAAGACGAGGAAATTCTGGGGCAAGTGCGTGCACTGGGCGAAACCAGTGACGCGGTACTTTCAGTGGATTTGACAGGCGCTTATTGGGCTGCTGGCCCGGGCAGTGACTACTTTCCACGCCTGGTCGCTCGCGTCAAAAAAATCGATGGCAAAGACGGCAAGACTTTGTATGAAGACCTGCTGACCTACGGGTACAACAGCCCGCAGTTGCAAAGCGTTCACCTGATATCAGCCGAGCAGTTCCGGTTTGCCACGATCGGCGCACTGACGGCGGATGCTGCCAAAACACGCAAGGGCTTGCTGGACGGACTGGACGCGATTGCCGATCAAATCGTGATTGACTTGAAAAAGCCATGATCCGACACAGAATCTGGCTGGGTTTTTTGCCAGTGTTCCTGTCAGTCGGCTGCGCTGTGTTGCCTACTGGGCAGCAACGCGTGGCCGACGGAAAAGCCGCGTTGGACGCAATGCAGGCCTGTTGCGTGACCCTGAGCACTGCAGCCAGGGTCCCCCTTCCCTTGGTAAAGAGTCTTGTTGAGCTGGATGGAAGGTCTCAAGCCTTTCGTTTTGATGACAACAAGGCCTTTTTCAAACTCTTTGCGTTGCCTGAATTCTCGCGGCCCTATAGCATCGTCCTGAGCAGCCTGGCCAGTGGTAACCCCACTGACATGACCGTGCTGGTGCCTCGCATCGTGATGTTCAACGCGAATTTTGTGAAAACCCGACAGTTTGAGGACAAAACTTTGCGCAACCGGGGCAGCAACCTCGAGCGCACTGTTTTCATCAATTCCGTTGACAGCCAGGAGCGCTACCTCGCAGTTTACGGTTCTGACCTGTCCGCGACATTCGAAGCGGCCTATTCGCAAGTAACCACACAATCCTGGACTGGTACAGGCGGCGCTTACTTCATGACAAGCACCGGAACCGACGGAAAATCGATCACCAGGGTCTCGCCTGTTGGGCAATTGCAAATTGAAATCCAAGGGTTGGCAGAAGCAAAGCCTTAAGTCAAAGCCTGAATTTGGAGCATCATCGGTAGGGCATGCTTCCCTTCACTGCTGCCAAGCAGTCATTGCCAAGCACAAGAATCCGAGTTATAATTTAAGGCTCTGCCCAAATTTCGAAAGAAAAATGGACGAGAGAGTTTATTAACAGTCTTTCATTTTTGGCTCCAGCAATGGAGTGCGCTTGCCAATTGAAGTGGGCGCGATGAGAGTTACGAAAGAAAACAATGAGTCAAAGCAATCGCTTAGGGTTGCTGGG
>JANPCR010000261.1:0-6363 GCA_031431035.1 Rhodoferax sp. | reverse complement strand
GGTTTGGCGTGGTAGGCGACTGACAATCCGGCAATCGACATCATGGGCAAATCATTCGCGCCGTCGCCCATGGCAATCGCGTGGCGCGGGTGAATGCCGTTGGACGCGCAGGTTTGAATCAGCATGCGGCGCTTTTCTTCGCCGTCGCAAATGTCGCCCCAGTGCTGGTTGACCATGCGCCCGGTCAAATAACCGGCTTCGTCAATTTCCAGAATATTGCTGCGTGTGGCGTCGATGCGCAACAGGTCGCGCACCCGGTCGGTGAAAAATGTGAACCCGCCACTGACCAGCAGAGTCACCATGCCGACTTTTTGGCAAGCGGCAACCAAATCGGCCGCGCCGGGGTTGAGCTTGAGCCGATGGTTCAGCACCTCTTCCATGCTGCCCACGCTCACGCCCTTGAGCAGCGCCACGCGGCGGCGCAAGCTGTCTTTGTAGTCAGTGATTTCGCCGCGCATGGCGGCTTCGGTGATGGCCGCTACCTCGGCCTTGCGCCCTGCAGCATCGGCTATTTCATCGACGCACTCGATGTTGATGAGAGTCGAATCCATGTCGAAGGCGATGAGTTTAAAATCGCGCAGACGCAAGGGTGGCGTGAAGTTTTGGAGCACGAGGCCAGGGGAGAATTCAATCATGCCAATTTTCTAATTTGAGGCCAGGCACCCTGTTGAAATCTGAATCAGCAGTGACCAAAACCGCACCAATCGCCAGGGCATGGGCAGCTATGAAAGTGTCATTGGGTCCGATGGACTGTCCGAGTTTTTCAAGTTCGGCTCGCAGTTGGCCGTAGAACGCCGTGACATGAGAATCCAGGGGCAACACAGTCAACCCGGCAATTTGAAATTCATAAGCTTGCTGCAGTCTTTTTGATGGGCGCTTGGCTAGGCCATAGACAAGTTCACATTGCACGATGATGCTGGTGCACAGATGCCTTTCTGGCTGATTCAACAGAATTTCTTGGGCACGCTTGCCAACCGAGCCGTCGGCATCCGCCATCATGTGACTGATGATGTTGGTATCCAGCAAATAGCGTGCTTGGCTGATGTCAGTTTCAAGTCCCTGCAAAATGCTCATAACACGATGTCGTCCAGAGGCAGCAAGCCTTCATCCACGTCCGGAAACTCGTCGTCACTGGGGCCAAGCTTTCGAATCTCTTCCAGGGCCCACAGCATGGCTGCGGCCGTGCCTTTTTCAGGCTTGGTCTGAATGGGTTCGATGATCAGCCGGTTGCCTTCACGATAGATGACTGCATCTTTGCCCGGCAATTCAAACTCTTTGGGAATGCGCACGGCTTGGTTGGCACCGTTGCGAAACAGGCGCACCTGCCGCATCGGCGAGACAACCAAAAAAGGCGCAGCGACATCTGAAACCTGCGGAGTCATGGGTGATGGAAAATTTGACATACCAGTCCTCCAGCAGTGGGTTAAACAGTGGCTATTTTAGCATATGGCAAGGCCTATGCGGTAGCTGACGCCACCGGCTGCCCCAACCGCTTCAACACATCCCGCACCGTCTGCGCGCGGTCTTTGGCTTCGGGAAGCGAAAGTTCAATGCGCAATTTTTCGTTGCCTGCCAGTTTGATGTATCGGTTTTTCTGAATCAGCTCAATGATGCGCATGGGTTCGATTGGCGCATCTTTTTTGAAGGTGATGCTGATCAGGGCCGGCGAGGCATCGACTTTGACCACGCCGTAGGGTTTGGCGATGACGCGCAAGCGGTGAACGTCGATCAGGGTTTGCGCTTGGGGCGGCAGCTTGCCGAATCGGTCGATGATTTCTTCCAGCAACGCGTCGATTTGGTCAGCGTTTTTGGCCGTGGCCAGCTTTTTGTAGAACGACAGGCGCAGGTGAACGTCGCCGCAGTAGTCGTCTGGCAGCAAGGCCGGCGCGTGCAGGTTGATGTCGGTGGTGGCGTTCATGGGAGCCATCAAATCGGGCTCAATACCGGCTTTGAGGCAGCGCACGGCTTCGCCGAGCATCTCGTTGTAGAGCTGAAAACCCACTTCCAGCATGTTGCCGCTCTGGTTTTCGCCCAGCACCTCGCCCGCACCGCGAATTTCCAGGTCGTGCATGGCCAGGTAAAAGCCACTGCCCAGTTCTTCCATTTGCTGAATCGCGTCAAGCCGCTGGCTGGCCTGTTTGGTCAGGCCCTCCAAGTCGGGCACCATCAGGTACGCATAGGCTTGGTGGTGGCTGCGGCCCACGCGCCCGCGCAATTGGTGCAACTGAGCCAGGCCAAATTTGTCGGCGCGGCTCATCACAATGGTGTTGGCGGTGGGCACGTCAATGCCGGTTTCAATGATGGTGGAGCACAACAGCATGTTGTAGCGCTGGGCTACAAAGTCGCGCATCACGCTTTCCAGCTGGCGCTCGGGCATTTGGCCGTGGGCCACGGCAATGCGCGCTTCGGGCAGCAGTTCTTCGAGCTTGGCACGGCGGTTTTCAATGGTTTCGACCTCGTTGTGCAAAAAGTAGACCTGGCCACCGCGTTTCAACTCACGCAACACGGCTTCGCGGATCACGCCGTTACCTTCGGTGCGCACAAAGGTTTTGATGGCCAGACGGCGTTGCGGCGCGGTGGCAATCACGCTTAGGTCGCGCAAGCCTTCCAGTGCCATGCCCAAAGTTCGCGGAATCGGCGTGGCAGTCAGCGTCAGCACATCCACCTCGGCACGCAGTGCCTTCATAGCCTCTTTGTGGCGCACGCCAAAGCGGTGCTCTTCGTCAATGATCAAGAGCCCCAGGTCTTTGAACTTGGTCGATTCGCTCAACAGTTTGTGGGTGCCCACCACAATGTCTACGGTGCCGTCGGCAATGCCTTTGAGTGACACGCTGACTTCCTTCGTCGAGCGAAATCGCGAGACTTCGGCCACCTTGACCGGCCACTTGCTAAACCGGTCGGTCAGGGTTTGGAAATGCTGCTCGGCCAACAGCGTGGTGGGTGCTAAAAAGGCTACTTGTTTGCCACCTGTGATGGCTACGAAAGCGGCACGCAAAGCGACCTCGGTTTTGCCAAAACCCACGTCGCCGCAAATCAGCCTGTCCATTGGCCGTGGGCTGATCATGTCTTGAATCACCGCGTGAATGGCGGCCTTTTGGTCAGCGGTTTCTTCAAAACCAAAGGCGTTGGCAAAGGTTTCGTAATCATTGGGCGAATAGCGAAAAGCGTGGCCCTCGCGCACGGCGCGGCGCGCGTAAATGTTCAGCAACTCAGCTGCGCTGTCGCGGATTTGTTCGGCTGCGCGGCGTTTGGCTTTGTCCCACTGGCCGCTGCCCAGACGGTGCAGGGGCGCTTCGTCAGCACTGACACCGGTGTACCGGCTAATCAGTTGCAATTGGCTGACTGGCACGTACAGCGTGGCTTTGTCAGCGTATTCCAGGTGCAAAAACTCCTGAACTTCGGGCTCGCCGTTGGCCAGCTTGTTGCCCAAATCCAGATTCACCAGGCCTTTGTAACGGCCAATGCCGTGGGCCGAGTGAACCACGGGGTCGCCCAGGTTCAGCTCGCTCAGGTCTTTGATCAGGGCTTCAACGTCGCTGACCTGTTCTTGTTTTTTGCGGCGCCGGGTGGTGGGGCCGGCTGCAAACAGCTCGGTTTCGGTG
Organism: Rhodoferax sp.; assembly: GCA_031431035.1. GTDB lineage: Bacteria > Pseudomonadota > Gammaproteobacteria > Burkholderiales > Burkholderiaceae_C > JANYCG01. Next base: position 2,761 of record JANPCR010000261.1, on the reverse strand, counting down.
ACTAAATCAACGCCGCCGCCTTCGGCGCCAGCGGTTTCGAGCCAGACAAACCCCGTGTTCAACGACGACGTGGCAATGCCAATCGGCTCATCGCTGGTTAAAAAATCTTCCAGCGAATCAAAAGACGGTGGGTTGACTTGGGACGCATGCAAAAAGTCCAGCAGGCTGGCGCGTCGGCCATCACTTTCAGCCAAAATCAAAACGCGTTGCTGCAGACGACGGTCGCTCGCGGTGCGGGCGTGTGCCTTCAATCGAGCCAGCGGGTCTTCCGCGCCACGCACCACGGTCAGGTCTGGCAGGTAGTCAAATTCGGCAAACTCGGAGGTTGGCGGTTCGGCCTCGGTGCGTGCCACCATGGGTTTGATGGCCAACTGCGCATACTGATTGGCCAGCCCGTAAAACTGCTCAACCCCTAAAAAAAGCGCTTCCGGCGGCAACGCGGGGCGCTCAGGGTCGGTTTGCACAATGCGGTAGCGGTCCTTGGTGTCTTGCCAAAAGCGTTGAAAAGCGCCTTCCAGGTCGCCGTGCAGCACCACGGTGGCGTCAGGCCCCAGGTAGTCAAACACGGTGGCTGTTTCTTCAAAAAACAGCGGCAAATAGTATTCAATGCCTGCGGTGGCAACGCCGTTGCCAATGTCTTTGTAAATGCGGCTGCGGGTGGGGTCGCCCTCAAGCAGCTCACGCCAACGGCTTCTGAATTTGGCACGCGCGGCATCATCCATCGGGAATTCACGCCCGGGCAGCAATCGAACCTCGGGCACGGGGTACAGGCTGCGTTGGCTGTCGGGGTCAAAGGTGCGAATGCTGTCAATCTCGTCGTCAAACAAATCAACCCGGTACGGCACGGCACTGCCCATGGGGAACAGGTCAATTAAGCCGCCGCGCACAGCATATTCGCCAGGGCTGACGACCTGGTTGACATGGCTGTAGCCTGCCAAGGTCAATTGGGCCTTGAGTTTGGCTTCGTCGAGCTTTTGCTTGACTTTGAACGCAAAGGTGTAGCCTGCCAAAAAACTCGGGGGCGCCACGCGGTACAGCGCGGTGGTGGCCGGTATGACCACAACATCGGCCCCGGTTTCTTTGTCGCGTTGCTGAATACGCCACAGGGTAGCCAATCGTTCGCTAATCAGGTCTTGGTGCGGCGAAAAGCTGTCGTAAGGCAGTGTTTCCCAGTCGGGAAACAGTGCACAGCGCAATTCGGGGGCAAAAAACGCCATTTCATCAATCAGGCGCTGCGCATCCAGCGCGTTGGCGGCCACGATAGCGACTTGGCGGTGCAGCAGCTTTTCGCGTTGACCGAGCTGGGCCAACAGCAGGGCGTCGGCAGAACCGGGCGGGCGCGGCAGTGTGTAGCGTTTGCCTTTGGCAAGCTTGGGTAAATTCATGAAAAAAGGGTGGGCTTTTGGGGCCGATTTGGGGTCTGGAGACACAATTGAAAAACACCCCGCGCCGGTCAAGGCGGGGGTGTGGCAAAAATGGGGCGTTTTCAGCAAACCATTGGATTTTAGAATAGAGCCTTCAGCCGCACCGCCTTCATGACGCAAACCCCACCCATTGACCCCGCCATTGCCGCGCCGCAAACCTTGCCGACGCGTTTATGGGCGCTGGTGCCATGCGCCGGATCGGGCAGCCGAGCAGCCACGGCCCAACCTAAACAGTACCAAACCATCGCAGGCCAGGCACTGGTGAGGCACACTTTGCAGGCTTTGGCTGGGGTGTCGCGGCTGGCTCAGGTCTTGGTCGTGGTCGCCCCGCAGGACGATTATTTTGACGATGACGGTGCCAAACCCGCCAGTGCGGCCAGTTTCAGGGTGGCCAAATGCGGTGGCAGCACACGCGCCGCCAGTGTTGGCAACGGGCTGGATTCGCTTCTTGCGCGAGGGGCCGACCCGCAAGACTGGGTGTTGGTGCACGATGCCGCCCGCTGCCTGGTGACACCTGCGCTGGTGATTGCGTTGATTGACGCCTGCGAAAACGACGAAGTGGGAGGCTTGTTGGCTTTGCCGCTGGCTGACACCTTGAAGTCCGCCGCGCAGGGGCGTGTGGCAGGCACATTGGACCGCGCGGACAAGTGGCTGGCCCAAACGCCCCAAATGTTTCGCATTGGCCCGCTTCGCCAAGCGCTGCGTGTGGGGGGCAGCGGCGTGACCGATGAGTCCAGCGCCATGGAGGCCATGGGCTTGCACCCGATGCTGGTCATGGGAAGTGCCCAAAATTTCAAAGTGACATACCCAGAAGACTTCGCGTTGGCCGAAGCGGTTTTGCACAGCCGCAGCCTCAACTCAAGGGTTTCCTTGATCGACACCACGCCCATTGCCGCATCGCCCTCAGCCCAACTCCTAAAACTGACTTCTTATGACTACCCTTGATCCAATCCCCCAAACAGGGTTGCGCCTGCCCCGCGTTGGCGAAGGCTGGGACATTCATGCCCTGGTTGAAGGCCGCAAGCTGATTTTGGGTGGCGTTCACATTCCCTACGCTTTAGGTTTGTTGGGTCATTCCGACGCTGATGCCTTGCTGCATGCCATCACCGATGCCCTGCTGGGTGCTGCGGCCTTGGGCGATATTGGCTCGCACTTTCCAGACACAGATGCGCAGTTCAAAGGGGCAGACTCGGCTGTTTTATTGGCCGAAGCCGCCCGCTCGGTGCGTGCCAAAGGTTTTGAGATCGGCAATATTGACTCAACAGTCATTGCGCAGGCGCCCAAACTTGCCCCGCACATTGCCGGCATGCGGGCAGCGATTGCCCTGGCGCTGGGGG
>JANPCR010000260.1:0-11201 GCA_031431035.1 Rhodoferax sp. | reverse complement strand
GATTGACCCGCTGATTGGCCGCGAGTACGAGGTTGAGCGCGTGATCCAGATTTTGTGCCGCCGCCGCAAAAACAATCCGCTGTTGGTGGGCGAAGCGGGCGTTGGCAAAACCGCCATTGCCGAGGGCCTGGCATGGCGCATAACGCAAAAAGAAGTGCCAGAAATTCTGGCTGATTCGGTGGTGTACTCGCTCGACATGGGAGCGCTGTTGGCAGGCACCAAGTACCGCGGCGATTTTGAGCAACGTCTGAAGGGCGTTTTGAAGTCTCTTAAAGACAAGCCTAATGGCATTTTGTTCATTGACGAAATTCACACCCTGATTGGCGCAGGCGCCGCTTCTGGCGGCACGCTGGATGCCTCAAACCTGCTGAAGCCGGGCTTGAGCTCGGGTGCGCTCAAGTGCATTGGTGCCACCACCTTCACCGAATATCGGGGTATTTTTGAGAAAGACGCCGCCTTGTCGCGGCGCTTCCAAAAGGTCGATGTGGTGGAGCCCACCGTCCAAGAAACGGTGGACATTCTCAAAGGCCTGAAGTCGCGTTTTGAAGAGCATCACAGCGTGAAATACGCCTTGGCGGCCCTGCAAGCCGCCGCGGAACTGAGCGCCAAGTACATCAACGACCGCCATTTGCCAGACAAGGCGATTGACGTGATTGACGAGGCCGGTGCTGCACAGCGCATTTTGCCCATCAGCAAACGCAAAAAGATCATCACCAAAACCGAGGTCGAAGAAATCGTCGCCAAAATCGCGCGCATTCCGCCCGCCAACGTGTCGAATGACGACCGGGGCAAGCTCAAAACTCTTGAGCGCGATCTGAAAAACGTGGTCTTTGGTCAGGACAAAGCGCTGGATGTGCTGGCCTCTGCTGTCAAAATGGCGCGTTCGGGCTTGGGCAAGGGTGACAAGCCGATTGGCAGCTTCTTGTTCAGCGGCCCGACGGGCGTGGGCAAAACCGAAGCGGCCAAACAGTTGGCTTACATCATGGGCATTGAACTGATTCGCTTTGATATGAGCGAGTACATGGAGCAACATGCCGTGAGCCGTCTGATTGGCGCGCCGCCCGGCTACGTGGGATTTGACCAAGGTGGTTTGCTGACCGAAGCTGTCACCAAAAAGCCGCATTGTGTGCTGTTGCTGGACGAAATCGAAAAAGCCCACCCGGCGATTTTTAACGTGCTGTTGCAGGTCATGGACCACGGCACGCTGACCGACAACAACGGGCGCAAGGCGGATTTTCGCAATGTCATCATTGTCATGACCACCAACGCTGGTGCCGAGACCATGAACAAGGCGACCATTGGCTTCACCAACCCACGCGAGTCGGGCGACGAGATGGCAGATATCAAACGCCTGTTCACGCCCGAGTTCCGCAACCGGCTGGACGCCACGGTCAGCTTCAAGGCGCTGGACGAAAACGTCATTCTGCGAGTGGTCGACAAGTTCTTGCTGCAGCTTGAGACGCAATTGGCCGACAAAAAAGTTGATGTCACCTTCACAGACGTGCTGCGCAAGTACCTGGGCAAAAAGGGCTTCGATCCGCTCATGGGCGCTCGACCCATGCAACGCCTGATTCAAGACACCATTCGTCGCGCTCTCGCGGACGAGCTGCTCTTTGGCCGCCTGATCGACGGTGGCCGTCTGACGGTGGACATGAAAGTCACGACCGACGAGAAGGGCGTGGAAACCGGCGAAGTGTTGTTGGACATTCAGCCGCTACCCAAAAAGGAAGGGCGGTCTAAACCGGAAGCTGCGGAAGCTGCGGCGGCGGATTGAGCTGGGTCGGGTCGAGTTACATTGAGCCGATAGCAATGCTTTTGGGTTGGTGGTAATTGCTATAATTTATATAGCTAACTATTTAATCAATTCGAGAGCTAGAGCCCTGTTTAATTAGTATTTTGACCAAATCGACAAAAAAGGGCCACTAAATACCCAGTTTGGGTATTTAGTGGCCCTTTTTGCACTTCTTGGGTAATTCAGCGCGTCGCTCCAACTTGTCGGACCCAGGCGCCCCACTTCAAAGCTGGCTGCGAATCGCCTCAATCCGCGCCCGGTTCACGCCAAAGTCTTTTTGCCCCAAGCGGCTACACGAGCGCACCTGAATCACGCCGTTGGCGGTGTCGAGCCAAAATTCCACGTCATCGGTGAATTTCAAAATCGCTGTGGTGCTTTGCGCATAAATGTAGCCGGGCTCACGTTTCACAATCACGGTGCGCTCTGTTTTTTGCAGCAGTGCGGCCAGCTTTTCCATGGCTTTCTCGCCGTCGCCGGTGAATTTAAGCGGCGCGATGTTGGCGTAGTCTTTTTGCGGATGGTCCGGGTAAAGCCCGGTTTGGCTGCTCACGCTGTTGGGGGTTTTAGAAGGCGGCTTGAAGCGGCCATCGGTCAGGCCCAAGCGTTCTGGCGCTCGACCTGCCAGCTTGCCCATTTGGCCGGCAATGACCAAAACAACGGCGATCAACGCCACCAACATACCCAAATAGCTTAAGAACTTCATCAAAAACCCCTTTATGGCTCTCATCCTGCAAAAATTGAGCCCCGAGAATACCGCAAGCCAGACGCTTTGCGGCGGCTGGCTTGCAGTTTAGAGAGCGGGTTCAGGTTCAGCGCTCACATGCTGAAGGCAGCGCTTTGGGCCGTTGACGCGGCAATGTGGGGGCAGGATTCTGCCTTTTTTGCGATGGTTTTTTGGCCTATTTAAAGCTCACCCGGTCCAGCATTTGCTGCACTTTGACCATGTTTTTGGCAACCGAGCTGATGGGAATAGTTTCAGATTTAAAACCGTCAGCCGCCATAGCCGTAAGCGCTGGGTTGTTAACTGCGACACCTTTGGCAACGGGCCATTCGTTATTGCCATTTGCAAAGTAATTCTGGGCGGCAGGGCTTGCCAGGTACTCCAAAAACTTCACGGCATTGGCTTGATTTTTGGCGTTTTTGGCGACAGCGCCACCTGCCACGTTGATGTGCGCGCCCCAAGTGCTTTGGTTGGGGAAGACCACGCCCACGCGTTCCACAATCGCTCGGTCTTCTGGCTTGGTGGACCGCATCAACCGTGCTAAGTAGTAGCTGTTGGTCACGGCAATGGCGCATTCGCCAGACGCCACGCCTTTGATCTGATCGGTGTCGCCACCTGCAGGTGGGCGGGCAAAATTGGCGACCATGCCCTTGAGCCAGTTTTCAGTAGCGGCGTCTCCCAAATGTTCAGCCACCGCGCCAAACAGGCTGAGGTTGTAGGGGTGCGAGCCTGAACGGATGCACAAACGACCTTTGTTGACCGGGGCACCCAGCTTTTCGTAGGTGTCCACGTCTGCCTTGTTGACCTTGAGCTTGTCGTAAACCACAACCCTGGCACGGGTGGAAAAACCAAACCAGGCCGTGCCACCGTCTGCGGCGGGGTCGGCTCGCAGCCGCGCGGGAATGGCGTCGTCCAGCAATTTGGATTTGATGGGCAGAAATAGCCCGTCAACCTCGCCCTTGTACAAGCGGGCGGCGTCCACCAGCAAAATGACATCAGCGGGAGACGCGGTGCCTTCGGCCTTCAGACGGGCGAGAATACCGGCATCGTCAGCGTCAACGCGGTTCACTTTGATGCCCGTTTGCTGTGTGAAATTGGCGTAGAGTGCCTCGTCCGTGGAATAGTGTCGGGCCGAGTACAGATTGACCACCTGTTCTTGCGCCAGGGCGGCCACGCTGGTGAGTTGACTGGCGACAGCCAGGACGGCGAGGGCGGCGAGTTTGAATTTCATGGGGTTCCTGCAAATGAAGTCACTGGGCTTTGGGAAGGGCGACTGGGTGACTGGGTGACTGACTCTGGGTGGCTAATTGGTTGACGGATTGACGACTTAATGAATTAACGGACCGACGAATTGGCAAAGTGGTGAAGCGATTGAATGAAGAGTGATGTGATGAATTATATTGTAAACGCGAATACTTCTCAATACCGAATTAAAAATAGGGCCTTTGCCGCACGCTGTGTCGCCCGTTGCGGGCTGGGCTTGTTGGCTTTGGTGATGGCGGGCTGCAGCCAAGTGCCGCTGACCCGCCCCACGGCGGCGGCTTTGCCCGACCCAGTGATCCCTGTTGAGCCCCCACCTGCGGTGGTCAAGCGGCCGCCCAAAATTGGCTTGGCCTTGGGCGGCGGCGCAGCGCGCGGTTTTGCGCATGTGGGCGTGATTCAGGTGTTGGAAGAAAACGGCTTTCGCCCGAGCTTCGTGACTGGCACGTCGGCGGGCAGTTTGGTGGCCGCGATCTACGCCAGCGGCAAGAATGGGGCGCAATTGCAGGCTGTTTCTGAGGCGATGGACGAAGTGAGCTTCACCGACTGGACGCTGCCCCTGTTCAACCGCGGCATGCTGCGCGGCGAGGCGATGGCGCGTTACGTGAACAAGCAGGTGGATGGCCGCCTGATCGAAAGCTTTGCGTTGCCCTTGGGTATTGTGGCAACCGATTTGAACAGCGGCCAGGCGGTGCTGTTTCAGCGGGGCGACACGGGAACAGCGGTGCGAGCGTCCAGCGCCGTGCCTGCGGTGTTTCAGCCGGTCAAAATTGCCGGGCGCGAATATGTGGACGGCGGTTTGGTGTCGCCGGTGCCGGTGCGCTTTGCCCGGCAAATGGGCGCGGAATTGGTCATTGCCGTCGATATCTCAAGCGCGCCCGAAAGTAACCCGGCCAACGACACCTTGCAAGTTTTGTTGCAAACCTTCGCCATCATGGGCAAAAGCATCAGCAGCTACGAGTTGAAGGACGCCGACGTGCTGGTGCGCCCCGTGCTCACGGGCCTGGCCAGTTCAGACTTCACCACCCGCAAACGCTCCATCGACGCCGGCCGCGCCGCCATGCTGCAAATGCTGCCGTTGCTGCGCTTGAAGTTGGTGGAGCTGGCTAAATTGCCGTGATGGGGCACGGTTGACGCGGTTTGACGAATTAATTGGAATCTGACCCCAATTAATTTTCCCTCAGCGCCCAAAGCGCCAACCGCCTGCGCGTTCAGAAATCCATTTCCAGGGATGAAGTGCAAGGCGCCCGGAGCGCAGCAACCGGAACGTACTTCGGGTACGTGAGGATTGCGAGCACCGCGCAACGCCGCAATTCGCCCTGGAAATGGATTTATGAATGCGCAGGCAAAAAAAAGGGCCAGTCCGAAGACTAGCCCTTAAGGGATCCCTGAACCTGATGGTTTCGAAAGGACCCGAGGAGACAACCAATAGAAACCTAAACTTGCATTTAAGCTCCCAAAAATTGATACCTGAAGTATGTCAGGGTTTTCCCGCGAAAACTAGAGTTGACACTCCAATCGGGCGGGAAAAGTCCAAATTTGAGAATTCTCGTGAAAAATTAACGCTTCTTGGCAACCGACTTGGTGGCGTCGATGGTGTTGGCAGCAACGGTGTTGAAGTTGGACTCAGCAGCGTCAGTGGCTTGCTTGACCGCTTTTTGAACCGACTCAAACGCGTTGTTAGCGGCTGAAACAGCGCTTTTGAACACGGCAACAGCAGTCTCGGAACCAGCAGGTGCGTTCTTGGCGGCGGTGTCAACCAAGCCAGCAAATTTCTTTTGCGCAGCAGCGGTTTGCTCTTCAACCGATTTGGTGAACTCAGCAGACGAGCTTGAAGCGATGTCATACAAATGACGGCTGTAAGCGGCGGTCTTCTCAGCCAACGGCTGCAGGAAGGCGGTTTGCAGAGCCATCAGTTCTTGTGCGTCTTTCACGCTCAAGGAAGCTTTGGCGTGCTCGGTGACTTCTGACAGAGCGGCTTTGGAAGCGGTCAGGTTCAGTTCAACGATTTTCTCAACGCCTTCGAAAGCCTTGGATGTCAGGCCGAACAGGGTTTCCATGTTGGCTTTGTGCGATGCAGCGATTTGGTCAACGGTAAACATAGTGAAATTTCCAATCAAGTTAAGTGAAATTAAGTAAGGTTCAATGAAAGACAAACATTCCTTTGTCGGCCCCTCGTTCTGCTTTACCGCGACTTGTCTCTAGCGTCTCATGTCACTCCGGGGAGTTTCATGTTGCAGTGCAGCATGAAATGAATTATAGGGTTATCCCGAATCGATGCAAGCGTTTTTTGTTGCGATGCAGCATATTAGGGTTCAACTTCTAAATGGGAGACTTTTCATCAAGGTGACACGGGATAGGGTTGCGATAGCAAGTAGGTCCAAATTGACCCATTTTTGATAAAAAAGAACCTGTAGGTTCTTTTTTATCAAAAATCGGTCTACAAAGCTAAAAACCGAACTAAAAATGCCTCTAGCTCTCGTGTTTATTCATTAATTTGCTATAAATAATGTAGCAATTATTTCAAATTGTAAATTCGCAATCAATGGGAGCTTGAAATGGCATCAATGTTGAGCCCGTCTGCGGCCAAAATTACTCACCCTATATCCAATCATTCCAGCTTCTTACTATGAAATACCGCAATTTAGGCCGCAGCAATCTGCAAGTTTCCGCCCTGTGCCTGGGCACCATGATGTTTGGCGACCAAACGGGTTTGGACGAGGCCCGGGCGATTGTGGATGACGCCCACGCACAGGGAGTCAATTACATTGACACGGCCGATGTTTACACCAAGGGCGCGTCAGAAACCATGGTTGGCGAGTTGATCAGGCAGCAGCGCCACGATTGGGTTTTGGCCACCAAGCTAGGTAACAAAATGTCGAATCGGCCCAACGAAGGGCACTTTTCTGCCAGCTGGATGGCGAACGAGATCGATGCATCGCTCAAGCGCCTGCGAACTGATTACGTTGACATTTTGTACATGCACCTGGACATCAATGGCATGAGCCTGGAGGAACCTTTGCGTGCGCTGCAAGCCATGTTGCAGGCCGGCAAAATTCGCTATTGGGGAGTGTCCAACTTTCGCGGATGGCGCATTGCCGAAGCGGTGCACGTGGCCGCCCAACTCGGCATGCCAGCCCCCGTAGTCTGCCAGCCGTATTACAACTTGCTGAACCGCATGCCCGAAGTCGAGGTGTTGCCCGCTTGCGCCCACTACGGCCTGGGCGTGACGCCCTACAGCCCGGTGGCGCGCGGTGTGCTCACAGGCAAGTACGCGCCCGGCCAGGCGCCAGACCCCACCACCCGCGCGGGCCGGGGCGACAAGCGCATTACCGACACCGAGTTTCGGCAAGAATCGCTGCTGATTGCACAAACCTTGCGCCTGCACGCAGAAGCCAAAGGCATCAGCCTGGCGCATTTTGCAACGGCCTGGGTGCTGGCCAACCCGCGTGTCAGCTCGGTGATTGCCGGGCCGCGCACCTTGGCGCAATGGCAAGATTACCTGCCCGCGCTCGATTACACGGTGACCGCTGAAGATGAGGCGTTGGTGGACAGCCTGGTGCGCCCAGGCCACCCGTCCACCCCTGGCTACACCGATCCGGCTTACCCTTTGAATGGCCGCTGAAAAACAGCCCAGCCCATCAGCACCAAACTGGCCAACAGCCCAAGCCACTTGACCAAGGCAAACACCGTCATGGCCACGCCCAACGGCCATTGCAGGCTGGGCATGGCGCTGCTGTCTGCTGTCCAAATGACCGCCAGAGTGGCCAAGTTTTCAAACACATCGCCCAAAACCATCGCGCAAGGTGCCCAGCCCATGCGGTTAAGCCAACGGGTAGAGCCTTCGGGCCGGGGGCTGGCACCCGTTGCCATGGCCACCGTGCGCAAACGCGCCAGTCGCGCAAACGCCCAGCCGGTGCCGCGTGCCAGCAGATAGCCGTAACTGGCGATGGTGGCAAAGTCGACGATCACAGCCCAAACCGGGCTGTAAAACGCACTCAAGCCGGCGCCTGGCGGCTTCAGGTGCGCAACCCAACCCATCTGCCAATTGGAAAAGCAAATGTTGATTCGGAACACGGCGGGCCAGCGGTTCATCCAGTCCCAGGGCATGGCGCAAATCGCTTGATCGGCTTTGGGTTGCAGGTGCAAAGCACCCGAAATGGTCATGAAAACCAGCATTAAAAACGCTGCCAGCACCAGCCAACGCCAGGCTCTGGGCGCATGCCAGCTCGTGTTCTGCGGGTAGGTCAGCGCGTCGGCTGCGACGGTGGGCGACTGAACCGGTGGCTTTTGCAGCACCCGGCCCATGTCAAGCAGCTCGCCAGGGTTGCGCAGACCCATGCCGCCCAGCGCCCACCACGGAGCGATGTAAATTTCGCTGTGAACTTGTTTTTGGCGCACTGGCGTGGCGGGCGGTGTTGTCTGCGGGCTGACCGACGGTGCGGTGGCGACCGCAGCATGGCTTTTGTCGTCTAAATACGTCCGAATTTTGGCGCTGTCAGGCAAACCGTCCGGGCCGAGTAACCTGCTTCGAATCCGCAAGCCGCAAAGCTTGGAGCCTGCCTCAGCCACCATCCACAGCAGGGTTTGCCGCGACAAACCCGCTTGGTCGTTGTCGTAGCCGCCGCCGACGTCCGAGTGGCAGCCTGCAAACCACTCCTGCGCCATGCTTTGCCCATGGCTCTCGTAGTCGTAGTTTTGTTCAATCAAGTAGGGCCGGGGCCGAAACGTGTAGCGAAATTCATCCAGCGCCAGGGTTTGGCGCACATGGTGGAAGCGCTTGTTCACAATGGTCGGCACGGCCGTGATCTCTTTGTGAAACAGCGGCAAAGGTGCGCCGACTGACGCCACGGTGTCCCACACGCCCACAAACCAAACCGGGGCCAGCCGACCAGCATGGCCCGCAAACAGGTCGCTGATCTGGTCTTTGATGAGCTTGTACTCGCGGGCGTTGCGGTCCCGGTCCAAAAAGTACACATGCAGCAGCGTGGGCACCATCACTTCCATCTCGGGACGCAAAATGCCAAAGGTGCTGACCAGGCCGCCCAGGCTGCGCGCGGTGAAAGCCCCGCGAGAAAAGCCAAACAGGTAAATGTCATCGCCCTCGCGCCAATGGCGCATTAAAAAGCGGTAGGCCTCGGCAATGTTTTCGTAAATGCCGCTGCCAAACGCCAAGCCAGAAATCCGCTCGTATTTGGCTTTGATGTTTTCGTACCAGGTGGCACCCGGCAGATTGCCCGAATTGCCCACGCCAGGGTCGTAATACAGCAATTGGTCATTGGCATCGGGGTCCAGCAGCTCACACAACTGGCTCACATTGGTGTCGTGCCGCCGCCCCGTCAGGTTGTTGTTCGTGCCATCCAGGCAGACGATGAGTTGTCGGCGCGAGTTGTCCATGGCTTACTCCCTGAAAGTGTTTCAGGGCATTTCACGCGGTTGACGGGTAAATGTCAATCGATTGCCAGCGCTGCAACCCCAACCTCACGCGCCCAGTTTTTGCGCCACGCTCACGTAAAGCGGTATGCCGATCAAGATATTGAACGGGAAGGTCAGTCCCAACGACATGCTGAAATACAGCGAAGGGTTGGCCTCAGGAATAGCGTGGCGAATCACAGCGGGCACGGCGATGTAGGACGCGCTGGCGGCCAGAACCATCAGCAGCGCGACGTTGCCTGCCGAGATACCCAGCATCCACCCCAAGCCCAATGCCATACTGGCATGCACCAGCGGTGCGAGGATGGCGTAAGCCAACAACCAACTCGATTTACCTTTGAGCGAGCCCAAGTTTCGCGCTGCGAGCAATCCCATGTCGAGCAAAAAGAAGGCCAGCATGCCCTTGAACAAATCGACCGAAAAGGGCTTCATCACCGCCTCGCCCGCCTCGCCCGTCAGCAAGCCAATCAGCATCGCACCTAAAAGCAGAAGCTGGGCGCCGTCGGTCACGGACTCATGAAGAATTTTGCCCATGGATGGCGAGCTTGTCGCCACTCCTTCGCGCTGTCGCACCACGTTGGCCAGCACCACAGCCAGGACAATGGCGGGCGACTCCATCAATGCCATGGCCGCCGCCATATGGCCACCATAGTCGATGCCGTGAGTGTCCAGGTACTGTGCAGCCGTGATGAAAGTGACGGCGCTCACCGAGCCATAGGTCGCGGCAATCGCAGCCGCGTCGTAACCACTCAGGAAGCGGCGCAACAGCACGAAACCGATAAGCGGCACCACAGTGGCCAAAAGCAGTGCTGCTGCCAGGCTCACTGCCACTTCGCCAGTCAAACCTGAGTTGGCTAAGGCAAAACCGCCTTTGAGTCCGAGGGCCATCAGCAGGTACAAGGAGAGAAATCGTGAGATCGGCGCGGGAATCTCTAAATTCGACTTCAAGAGCCCTGCCATCATGCCGAAGACAAAGAAAAGGATGGCGGGGTCTAGAAAGCTTTGCATTGAATGGGCTCTAACAACAAGTAAGGATACGTCGACGGGGTTTTTTTATTGGAACAAGACTATGAGGCAAGTCGCCAAATCCTGAATAGGTGCAAGGCTTTTTGGACTGCAAGCGGTTTGTCGCACGGGTGCTACCGCTTTGGGCCGAAGCGAGCATAAACTCGATATTCATTTTGGTCAGTCTTAACCTTTATTTCCGGAGATCTTTACCATGCTCACACTTTGCGGCTTTCCCGTCTCAAACTACTACAACAAAGTTAAATTTGCGCTGCTTGAAAAAGGTGTCGCGTTCACCGAAGAAGTGGTCATGACCAAACGCACCGATGAGGCCGTTTTGGCGGATTCCCCTTTGGCCAAAATCCCGTTCATTCGCACTGAGCATGGCGGCATTTGTGAAAGCCAGGCGATTTTGGGCTACATCGAAGACGCTTACCCCACGCCCGCGCTCATGCCCTCAGACGCCTATGGCAAAGCCAAAGTCAATGAGTTGCTGACCTACATCGACTGGCACCTTGAAATCACCGCGCGCCAGCTGTACCCACAGGCGTTTTTTGGCGGAGCCGCACTAAGCGACGACAACAAGGTGCGCATTGGCAAAGAGCTGGCGCATCACATTGCTGGTTTCAAACGCCTGGCCAAGTTTTCGCCCTACGTGGCGGGCAGCACGTTCACGCAGGCGGATTGCTCGGCCTTTGTCAATTTGCCTTTGGTCGGCATGGCGAGCAAAATTGTTTTTGGCGAAGACCTGCTGCTGGCCGGTGGGGTTGATTACAAAGCTTACGTCAAAATGATTGGCGAGCGCCCCGCCGCGCAAAAGGTGGCGGCAGACCGCAAGGCTGCGTCGGTGAAGGTTTGAGTTCGGTTTGAGGCAAAGATCAGGCAAAGTTGAGGCAAAGGCTAGATTTTGATATTTCCGGTCAACGCAGGCGACGTATCGCAAGGCATTCAACTGGCTGTGGCACCCGTGTTTTTGCTGACGGCGGTGTC
>JANPCR010000259.1:0-8085 GCA_031431035.1 Rhodoferax sp. | reverse complement strand
CCGCGCGACAAAGCCGAAATTTTGGCGCAGGCCTTGCCTTACATTCGCAAGTTTCATGGCAAGACACTGGTCATCAAATACGGCGGCAACGCCATGACCGACCCCGAACTTCAGGCCGATTTTGCCGAAGACGTGGTGCTGCTCAAACTGGTCGGCATGAACCCGGTGGTGGTGCATGGCGGCGGCCCGCAAATTGAAAACGCGCTCAACCGCCTTGGCAAAAAGGGTGAATTCATTCAGGGAATGCGGGTCACAGACGCCGAAACCATGGAAGTTGTGGAGTGGGTGCTGGGTGGCGAAGTGCAGCAAGACATCGTCGGGCTGATCAACCAAGCAGGCGGCAAAGCCGTGGGCTTGACCGGGCGCGACGGCGCGATGATTCGCGCTCAAAAACTCAAAATGGTCGACAACAAAGACCCCAGCAAAGAGCATGACGTGGGCCAAGTAGGCGACATCGTGTCCATCGACCCCAGCGTCGTCAAAGCCTTGCAAGACGACGCCTTCATACCGGTCATCAGCCCGATCGGATTTGGCGAAAACAACGAAAGCTACAACATCAACGCTGACGTGGTGGCGGGCAAGCTGGCCACCGTTTTACGAGCCGAAAAGCTGATTTTGCTGACCAACACCCCCGGCGTTCTGGACAAAGCTGGCAATTTGCTGACCGACCTGACCGCCCGGCGCATTGATGAGCTGTTTGCCGACGGCACCATCAGCGGCGGCATGCTGCCCAAAATCGCTGGCGCCCTGGAGGCTGCCAAAAGTGGCGTGAACGCGGTTCACATCATTGACGGACGGGTGCCCCACGCCATGCTGCTGGAGATTCTGACCGATCAGGCCTACGGCACCATGATCCGCTCGCATTGAGCCCAATTTTGTCCGCGAAAACCCTTGGTCTGGCTATGAGAGAATCAAATTCACACTTTGCTTTGCCTCATGCCTGACGCTGAAAACCAACCCCAGACCGCGCCTTCAGACCCGACCGGGGTTGCTCCAACTCGCAAACGCCCCAAGCCTGGCGAGCGACGCGTGCAGATTTTGCAAGCGCTGGCCAGCATGCTGGAGCAGCCTGGCGGAGAGCGCATTACCACCGCGGCACTGGCCGCCCGGCTGGAGGTGAGCGAAGCGGCGCT
This sequence comes from Rhodoferax sp., assembly GCA_031431035.1. Classification (GTDB taxonomy): domain Bacteria; phylum Pseudomonadota; class Gammaproteobacteria; order Burkholderiales; family Burkholderiaceae_C; genus JANYCG01. Next base: position 6,952 of record JANPCR010000259.1, on the reverse strand, counting down.
GTACCGCCACTTTGCCAGCAAAGCGCAAATGTTTGAAGGCCTGATTGAGTTCATTGAGCAGTCCGTTTTCACTCTGATTAACCAGATCACCGAACGCGAAACCAACACGGGCGCAACGGCGGGCGAAGCCGTTTCAGGCGCGCGGCAAGCCAGCCGCATCGTCGCCATGCTGGTTCAATTTGCGGAGAAAAACCCGGGCATGACCCGCGTCATGGTAGGCGACGCGCTGGTGTTTGAAAACGACCGCTTGCAAGAGCGCATGAACCAGTTTTTTGACAAGATTGAATCTACCTTGAAGCAAAGCCTGCGCGGTGCCGCCACTCAAAATGGGTCTGGCAGCCCTTCGGTCGATGCCCAGGTCAGCGCCTCGGTTTTGACCGCTTTTGTGGTGGGGCGCATGCAGCGCTTTGCCCGTTCGGGCTTCAAACGCCTGCCCTCAGAACATCTAGACGCTTGCTTGGCGCAGATGCTCTAAGCGCCTCGAAGCGCCACCAGGCTGCAACAGAGTCAGCCAGTCACTGGCACCCCGACTTTGCGTCCAGCGTCCACAATCTCAGCCCAAGTCTGGGCATCTATTGCAATGCCGTCTGCTTCGCGTTGAATTCGGGCGGCCCGCTCCGGCTGGCCTGCCGTCAAAACCGATGCTTGGCCCGGTGCCGCAGGCCCGCCTTGCACCCAGTCGACAAACGCTAGCGCTTCTTGCTCAAAACTGTCTTGGTGGCCAAGCCGCTCAGGGGCTATCAAAATAGTGAGCATGCCGTTGATGACCGACCGCTGCGTACCCGCAGGCTGGTGGCAGGTGCCGCTGCCCGTCAAGGCGCCGCCCAACAGCTCGCAAGCCATGGCCATGCCAAACCCTTTGTGTTCGCCAAAGGTCATTAGCGCGCCAAAAAGGCCATTGCTTTGCGGCACCACCACCACGCCGGGGTCGGTCGTTGGGTTGCCGTGTTCGTCGATCAAAATGCCTGCCGCCACGCGCTGGCCTTTGTTGTGGGCCACGCGCATCTTGCCCTGCGCTTGGCGGCTGGTGGCAAAGTCCAGCAAGAAGGGCTCGCGCCCCTTCAGCGGCACGCCAATGCACACCGGGTTGGTGCCAAAGCGCCCGTCAGCGCCGCCCCACGATGCCACTACCGGGCGCGACAACACGTTCACAAAGTGCAGCGACACCAGCCCTTGGGCCACCGCCATTTCCGCAAAATGGCCAATGCGCCCCAGGTGGTGGGCGCGCCCCAGCGCCATGATGCAGCTACCGTGCTTTTTAGCGTTTTGCATGCCAAGCTGCATGGCCTGTTCACCTACAACCTGGCCAAAGCCGCGTTGGCCGTCTATTGCCAACATGCTGCCGATGTCCAGAGTGACCTTGATCGCGGCGTTAGGCTGCAAGCCGCCTTCAAGCGCTGCCTCGACATAGCGCGGAGCCATACCCACACCGTGCGAGTCGTGGCCGCTCAAGTTGGCCATAACCAGGTTGGCGGCCACGGTTTGGGCCTCGGCATCCGAACTGCCTAGGCCTTTGAAAATATTGGCGACTTGCGCTTGCAAAGCGGCTGGCGGAATTATTTTGTCAGCGGCTTTGACGCTTGAATCATTGGATTGAGCAGCTTGGGCAGCTTGGGCAGATTGATTGTTCATGGCGTATTCATTTCCTGTCGATTTTCGGTTTACATGACCGCGCCAAGTTGCCAAGGCACAAATTCGTTTTGGCCGTAGCCGTGTTTTTCGCTTTTGCTCAAGGCACCTGAAGCCGTGGCCAATATCAGTTCAAAAATACGCTGCCCCATTTGGGCTACATCGCTGGTGCCGTCGACAATTTCCCCGCAGTTGATGTCCATGTCTTCTTCTTGCTTGCGCCAAAGCGCCGAATTAGTGGCCAATTTGAGCGATGGCGACGGCGCGCAACCGTAAGCGCTGCCTCGCCCGGTGGTGAAACAAATCAGGTTGGCACCGCCCGCCACTTGGCCGGTGGCGCTGACCGGGTCATAACCCGGCGTGTCCATGTAGACAAAGCCTTTGGCTTTGACGGTTTCAGCATACTCATACACCGCTTCCAAATTTGTCGTACCACCTTTGGCAACCGCGCCCAAGGATTTCTCAAGGATAGTGGTCAGGCCACCCGCCTTGTTGCCAGGCGATGGGTTGTTGTTCATTTCGCCTTGGTTGATCGCCGTGTAGTGCTCCCACCATTTAATGCGGGCAATTAACTTGTTCGCAATGTCGGGATGTACGGCACGGCGAGTCAGCAGGTGTTCTGCGCCATATATCTCGGGTGTTTCAGACAGTATCGCAGTGCCGCCATGGGCCACCAGCAAGTCCACCGCCGCGCCCAAAGCCGGGTTGGCGCTGATGCCGCTGTATCCGTCCGACCCACCGCATTGCAAGCCAATCGTGATGTGGGACGCGCTGCAGGGCACTCGTTGGAACTGGTTGGCCGCAGGCAGCATGGCTTTAATGAGGGCCACCCCTTTCTCAACCGTTTTGCGGGTGCCGCCGGTGTCTTGAATATTGAACACCTTCAGCGTGTCGCCTTCGCGCAGACTGGATGTGGCTAGCCATGCGTTGATCTGGTTGCTTTCGCAGCCCAAACCCACCACCACCACGGCGCAAAAATTGGCGTGGGTGGCGTAGCCTGCCAGCGTGCGCTGCAACACTTGCAATCCTTGGCCCTCGCCATCCATGCCGCAGCCGGTGCCGTGGGTGAGCGCTACAACGCCATCCACATTGGGGAAATTTGCCAAGACCTCAGGGTGATTCAGTTTGGAGAAGTGATCAGCAATCGCCCGCGCTGCAGTGGCGGAACAATTCACCGACGACAGCACGCCAATGTAGTTGCGAGTTGCCACGCGGCCATCTTCGCGCTGGTAGCCCATGAAGCTTGCTTCGCGTCGGGGGGCGGGCGGCTTCACGTCAGCGCCAATGGCATAGTCGCGCGCGAAATCGCCCTTGGTTTCGCCCATCCACAAATTATGCGTGTGGACGTGCTCGCCTGCTGCGATGGCTTTGCTGGCAAAGCCAATGATTTGGTTGTAACGGCGCACGGGTTCGCCCACAGCAATGCTGCGCACCGCGACTTTGTGGCCAGCGGGAATCAGGCCCTTGACGGCGATGCCTTCAACGCTTGCGCCACCGACCAATTGGGCGCGGGCAATCAGCACATCGTCAGCTGGGTGAAGTCGAATAAATGGGTTCATGAAGTGTGGCCTAAATCGAGGCTGAAAGTGATACCGAGGGAGGGTCTTGCAAATTTACATTGGTATGATGATTGACCCTTAGTATGTCAGAATCCAGCAGATTCGACATCTCCCACACGACACCCACTGATTGGACACAAGCCATGAGACTTCAAGGAAAAACCGCCCTGGTCACCGCAGCAGGCCAAGGCATTGGCCGCGCCAGCGTGCTGGCCATGGCCGCAGAAGGCGCGCAGGTGCTGGCAACCGACATCAATGCCGATTTGCTGGCCAGCTACGCGGGCGTGGCCAACGTCACCACGCAAAAATTGGACGTGATGGACAAGGCCGCCATCCACGCGCTGGTCGACCAGCACGCGGCTTTTGATGTGCTGTTCAACTGCGCGGGCTTTGTGCACCCCGGCACGATTTTGCAGGCCACCGACGAGGAGTGGGACTTTGCCTTTAATCTGAACGTGCGGGCGCAGTTCTGGATGATTCAAGCCGCATTGCCCAAGATGCTCAAGAAATTTGGCGGTGACACCGGGCATCAGGGCGGTGGCAGCATCATCAACATGGCCAGTGTTGCCAGCAGCGTGAAGGGCCTCCCCAACCGCTTCGTTTACGGTGCGAGCAAAGCAGCGGTGGTGGGTCTGACCAAAGCAGTCGCGGCCGACTTCGTGGCGCAAGGCATTCGCTGTAACGCGATTGCACCGGGCACGGTCGACACCCCGTCGTTGGGCGACCGCATCAACGCTTATGCTGACCCAGCAGAGGCGCGCAAAGCCTTCATCGCCCGCCAGCCCATGGGCCGCCTTGCGCAAGCGCACGAAATTGCACCCATCATTGTTTACCTGGCCAGTGACGAGTCCAAGTTCGCAACCGGGCAGTTGTTCTCCATCGACGGGGGCATGACGATATGAACCAGTTGGATTTAAAGGGTCGCCATGCAGTTATCACTGGCGGCGCTTCGGGCATTGGTTTTGCCATTGCGCAGCGCATGCTGGCTTCAGGCGGCAGCGTCACGCTGTGGGATCGCGATGAAACGGCCCTGGCGACCGCAACCGCCAGCTTGGGAGTTGCATCGCACGGTGTCGCGGTGAATGTCACGAACCAAGCCAGTGTGCAGTCTGCTGTGCAGCAGACTTTGAAGTTTGGCAACATTGACATTTTGGTCAACAGCGCAGGCATCACTGGCCCCAATATGAAGCTGTGGGATTACCCATTGGCTGACTGGGAGCAGGTGATGGCGATCAATTTGAACGGCGTGTTTCTGTGTTGCCGCGAAGTGGTGCCGCACATGCGCGAGCGAAACTATGGGCGCATCGTCAACATCGCCTCGGTCGCCGGAAAAGACGGCAACCCCAACGCCAGCGCCTACAGCGCCAGCAAAGCGGCGGTGATTGCGTTGACCAAATCGCTCGGCAAAGAGCTGGCCGACACGGGTGTGCGGGTCAATTGCGTCACCCCCGCCGCAGTGAAGACCGCCATGTTCGACCAAATGTCGGCCGAGCACATTGCCTTCATGTTGTCCAAAATTCCCATGGCCCGCTTCGGCACCGTCGAAGAGGTCGCCGCCATGGTGAGTTGGTTGTCGTCAGAGGAATGCTCTTTTTCAACTGGCGCGGTATTTGACCTGTCAGGCGGGCGATCTACCTATTAGACTAAAACACTCAAAGATTCACAACAGAAAGGCAAGCATGAAACTCGTTCGATACGGCACCCCCGGCAAAGAGAAACCCGGTCTGATTGATGCCGAAGGCAAGCTGCGCGACTTGAGCAGCGTCATCAAAGACATTGGCCCCGATCAGCTGGGTGACGCGGCGCTTGCCAAATTGCGCAAGCTCAAAACGGACAAACTCCCGCTTGTCAAGGGTTCGCCACGAATGGGCTGCCCAGTCACGGGCGTTGGCAAATTTGTGGCTATTGGCTTGAACTATTCAGACCACGCCGCCGAAGCCGGCATGCCCATTCCCAAAGAGCCCATCGTTTTCATGAAGGCGACCAGCTGCATTCAGGGGCCCAATGACAACGTGATGTTGCCCAAGGGCTCGGTCAAGTCTGACTGGGAGGTTGAGCTTGGCATCATCATTGGCACCAAAGCCCGCTACGTGTCGCAAAAAGACGCCTTGAATTTTGTGGCGGGCTACTGCACCATCAACGACGTGAGCGAGCGTGAGTACCAGCTGGAGCGCGGCCCGCAATGGGACAAAGGCAAAGGTTGCGACACCTTTGGCCCTATCGGCCCTTGGCTCGTCACGCGCGATGAAGTGCCCAACCCGCAAAAGCTCAGCATGTGGCTGGACCTGAACGGCAAACGCCAACAAACCGGCAACACCAAAACAATGATTTTCGGTGCCGCCAAACTGGTCAGCTACGTGAGCCAGTTCATGACTCTTTACCCCGGCGACATCATCACCACCGGCACGCCCCCCGGCGTTGGCATGGGCGTGAAGCCCGAATCCGTCTTCCTGAAAAAGGGCGATGTGATGACTGTTGGGATAGAGGGATTGGGCGAGCAACGGCAATTGGTCGTACCGTTTAAGTTGTAATCAAAATGTGAGCAGGCTGGGCAGTCAGTAAATTGGGGTCGGATCGCGATTACCGGAAACAGACGCAAAGCGTCGAATTCGGTAGATCGCGCTCTGACCCCAATTTACTGACTACCTGAGCCGTTCACCGGCTTGAGATTTTCGTTGCGATCTTTTTTTCGACTTGGCACACACAGATCGACGTGAATAGATAGCCAAATAAATCGATTTAACCTTATGAACTGGCGATATCTCGATGCACAAATGAGCGAATTTGCGGCTCGTCTAATCGGCGAGGTAAAGCTGGCCCCGGAAATGGCCACGAAACTGGCAACAAATATCGCAGCAGACGTTAGCTTTCTGACATCAGAGCAAAGAGCCGAAATACGAGCCGCCTCGCCTGTCCCGATCCAAGACCGCCTTACGGAACTAGAGGCCTTCCAGGGATGGATGGATCAAGCGCACACCGTGCAAAACAATCCGTTTGTCACTCGCGCGCAGGTTGTGTCGCAAAACTATATCTGCTTCGTGTACTTACCGGAGGCTTGTTTCAGGATCTTGGCAAAAACATGCCCAAGCGCGTCCGCAGCGCGAAAGTGTGCTCAGTACCTTAGCAACAATCCTGTACGTGGATTTCGAAATGCAATCGCTCACGCCAACTGGACTTATCGCGCCGATTTTGGAGCTCTTACATATTGGGCGAGGAAGGGCAGCGACCCTACTGAACCACTGGAAAAATTTGACATCGAGCAGACGGATCTTTCATTTTGGCAATCACTCAGTAGATGTGTCGCTTACGCTGCATATTCCAATCTGTGATGCCGCAGACCTCGCCCCAATGGTGCGGCAGATTGACACGTAAAAGTTAGGGGCGATTCAAAGTCGGATAAATCCCGACTTTCCTAACGCCAACTATCGAAAAGTCGCGACTTTCTGATAGTTGACTATCGATTAGTCGGAAAGCAAGCAACGCTACCTTGAAATCTTGGAGGCGCGGTACATCGTATTCGTCGTGTGCGCCTGGCAAAGCACCATTGCACGCGCTACTTTGCAATCACCCAAGGTCTACTTTTTTGATACTGATTTGGTGCAAGGCGAAGAGGATGTTCGATTCGAAAACTTGGTGGCCTGCCACCTGCTGAAGCACGTGCATTGGCAGCAAGACGCGCAAGGCAAAGAGGTCGATTTGCACTACGTGCGCACCAAAGACGGCGCTGAAGTTGATTTTTGCCTGAGCCACAAAGCCCCAGCGGG
>JANPCR010000258.1:0-23463 GCA_031431035.1 Rhodoferax sp. | reverse complement strand
ACTCACCCGCGCCGAAAAAGAAGAACCCGTCAGTACCAGCGACAGCGACTACATCACCAAATTCCGCGAATTCAAGTACAACGAAACTCTGTTTGAACTCTTCGCCAAACAGTACGAAATGGCCCGCGTAGACGAAAGCCGAGAAGGTGCCGTGATTCAGGTGGTGGATGTGGCGTTGGCGCCTGAGGTGAAGAGTAAGCCGCGGAGGGGGGTTATTGCCATTTTGGCAACGGTCGCAACGGGCATGATGGCGCTAATTTTTGTGTTCATTCGAAACGGAGTTAGAGGGGCTCGTCAAACACCTGAATCGGCAGAAAGAATCTCTAGGTTGACGAAATCTTGGAGTGGTGTTTTTGGTCGGAGGTAGATTTTTGACACGCTTCGTAGCTGAACGTTCTACTTCTGAACCCGTTTGAACGTCTTGGCAAAAATAACCACCTTGAAATCGGATTTCAAAACAAGAACCATTCCAAGTTACCAAGTGCCGCCGAGCCGTTAATATTTCGACAAACCAGCGGCACATATTGCGCTGGTGCCCAGAATTTGCCCTCTCATGACTGAAAACCCTAGAATCTATGTCGCCGGCCATCGCGGAATGGTTGGTTCCGCAATCGTTCGGACTTTAAAACAACTTGGGTTTACCAACATCTTGACTCGCACCCATGCCGAGCTTGACCTAACAAACCAACTGGCAGTGCAGCAGTTTTTCAAATCAGAGAAACCTGATCAAGTCTACTTGGCGGCAGCCAAAGTTGGCGGTATTTACGCAAACAATACTTACCCTGCAGAATTTATTTACGAAAATTTGATGGTTGAAGCCAACGTCATTCACAGCGCCTGGCTCAATAGTGTGCGCAAACTATTATTTTTGGGCTCCAGTTGTATCTACCCAAAGTTGGCACCGCAGCCTATGCGTGAGGATGCCCTGTTGACTGGTACGCTAGAACCCACTAACGAACCCTATGCCATAGCCAAAATCGCTGGAATCAAGCTTTGCGAAAGCTTCAACCGCCAATATGGCGCGAGCCAAGGCATTGACTATCGCAGCGTCATGCCGACTAATCTGTACGGCCCGGGTGACAACTACCACCCTGAAAATAGCCACGTCATACCAGCGCTAATTAGTCGATTCCATGAGGCTAAGATTGCCCACGCCCAGGCGGTCACAATATGGGGCACAGGCAGTCCGCGCCGCGAGTTCCTTTATGTAGATGACATGGCAGCAGCTTGCGTGCATGTCATGAATCTAGTTTTTCAAACCTACAAAACCCATACGCTGCCAATGCAAAGCCTTATCAATGTCGGCTTTGGGGAGGACATTACGATTCAAGAACTAGCGAAACTTGTGGGCCAAACTGTGGGCTATCAGGGCCGCATCCAATTTGACACCACCAAACCAGATGGGGCTCCTCGCAAGCTGATGGACAGCAGTCGCCTGAACGCGCTGGGTTGGAACGCTCATGTTTCTTTAGAAAACGGATTGGCCACAGCCTACCAAGATTTCTTAGGGCATCATTTCAATAAGTAGTGCTGTTCCATGTTTATTTCCCAACTTGCTATTTGCCAGACTACAGCATGACAACCCCACAAAAAGTCGCCTTAATCACAGGCATCACCGGTCAAGACGGCTCCTATCTTGCAGAGTTTTTACTTGAAAAGGGCTATACAGTTCACGGCATCAAACGTCGGGCCAGTTCGTTCAATACCCAGAGGGTGGATCATATTTACCAAGATCCACACGTAGACAATGCGCATTTCAAGCTGCACTATGGCGATCTCAGTGACAGCAGCAACCTAATTCGCATCATTCAAGAAACTCAGCCGGACGAAATCTACAACCTTGGCGCCCAATCTCACGTAGCTGTGAGCTTTGAAAGCCCAGAATACACCGCTGACGTAGATGGCATAGGCACACTTCGCATGCTTGAAGCCATTCGCATATTGGGTCTTGAAAAGAAAACGCGTTTTTACCAAGCAAGCACTTCTGAGCTGTACGGACTGGTGCAGGAAACACCACAAAAGGAAACCACCCCTTTCTATCCGCGCAGCCCTTATGCAGTGGCCAAAATGTATGCTTATTGGATCGCCGTGAATTACCGTGAAGCCTACGGAATATACGCATGCAACGGAATATTGTTTAACCATGAAAGTCCGCGGCGGGGAGAGACATTCGTCACACGCAAAATCACACGCGGCTTAGCCAACATAAGTCTCGGTTTGGAAGACTGCCTTTACATGGGTAATATCGATGCATTGCGCGACTGGGGCCACGCAAAAGACTACGTGCGTATGCAATGGATGATGTTGCAACAAGAACAAGCCGAAGACTTCGTGATTGCTACAGGCATCCAATACAGTGTTCGACAATTCATTGAAAAATCCGCTGCGACCCTAGGGATGCAGATTGTCTGGAATGGAGTAGGAATCGATGAAGTCGGTTACTGGAACAATAAGCCCATCATCAGAATCGACGCCCATTATTTCCGCCCCACTGAAGTTGAAACACTGCTTGGCGATCCAACCAAAGCCAAAGTGAAATTGGGGTGGACGCCTGAAATCACCTTGGATCAAATGGTCGTTGAAATGGTAACGGCAGACTTGGCTCAGGCAAAGCAACATGCTCTTTTGCGGAAATATGGATACAACACTAATGTGAGCATTGAGTAACCTGTAGATTAATGTAAAAAATTCCGTCTGAACTCAATTAATTCCAAAAACATTTACTACCAAACTTTCAATATATTTCGGCTATGTATTTGGAAAAAAAGTAATGATACATTCATGCGGATTGTAAAAATATAATATCCGCGCACCGACAGACGAATGAGACACACTATGTCCAATAGAAAAAATCAGCAAAATTTTGGACGAGATGTGTTGGCTTATATTCCAGTAAAGGTACTTCCAGCCATAGCTGGATTACTGAGTATTGTCCTACTCACGCATAATCTCACGCCAAAAGAATATGGCAGTTACACAGTCGTAATAACGATAGCAATACTTATAGTTCAACTTTGCGGAACCTGGATATCAAACTCAATTTTATATCTGTTTCCGGATTACAAAACTGCCGAAAGTCAATCAAAGTTCAGGCGCGAAGTAATAAGTTTACAAATATTGATTGTGCTACCAGCTGCTACCATTGCGTTCACGGCAATCTATTTTTTTACTAGAAGTTACTCGCTAGCACTCATCGGATCAGCGTTAGTTCTCGGACAAGTAATGTTGGCCTTGATGATGACCTTCCTACAAGCAGCCCGCAAAATTAAAAATCAAGCGCTTGTCGTTGCCTTTCAGAGTCTTTTTCAAATAAGTGCGTTGATATATTGTCTGTACTACATAAATGGAAAAGCCACTGAATCACTTACAGCACTAGTAATTGGAGTTTTTGCTGGGTATGCAATGGCGATCATCACCGCCGCTAAATCCGTCAAATGCGATCCCGTAGACAGGAAATTAATATCTCGAAAATTGCAGAATGATATATTTACTTATGGCGCACCGATGTGCGTATGGTTCTTCGCTAGCCAGCTGTACACCTTAGGTGACAGGTTACTTCTCCAACAATTTGAGTTCACTGAACAGCTTGGACAGTATGCAGCTTTCAGAGACCTCGCCACTGGATGTGCTGGGTTCATCACAATGCCACTATTAATGGCATCACACCCGATCATCATGTCCAAATGGAAAAACAACTGCAAGCCAGATGAGATTGCACAACTAATCTCGCAAAGTATCATTCTTTTGGCTGTGTTTTTTGTACCAATAATTGTTTTAGTTGATATTGCTGGCTACGAACTTCTAACCAGTTTGTTTGGCGCACGCTATGGGTTGCCATCAAATATTATGGCACTCGTTGTAATTTCTATATTTCTTGCGGCGGTCGCGATGCATGTCCAAAGGGGCCTGGAAATGACTGGAAAAACAGTCCTAATGGCGAAGCTAGCATCAATCTGTGCGATTTTTTCAGTTATTGCAGGCTTAATTATTATTCCTTCGCATGGAATCAAGGGAAGCGCCAGTGTAGTACTTCTTTGCACAGCACTCTATTTGACAATAGTCACATATGAGGTCAGAAAAGTTTTAACTCTCAAAATACCTGTTACTGTCTGGACATCATTACTTCTTTGGTGCGGGGCAGTTGAATTCGGTATTTTCGCTTTTAACAGAATATATCAAAACAGCCTTGCTAGCACGACCATTCTGTTCATAAATATTCTTGCAATTTTTCTGGCCACAACTGCACTGTACTTTGTGAATTATCAAACCCGTTCAATTGCAATACAGATATACAAGAGCCTCAAAAAAATTAGCCAAAAGTAGAAAAATTTACTATCCCGCCAGAACCACCACTGACTATGATGTCCAAAAAAATCCTCATTGGCTCACTTGCCAGTATATTAGTAATACCAATAGATATTTCTAATGGATATTGGCAAGATTTTTCTATTCCAGTTGTTATTATTGCGATGCCAGCAGCGGTTCTAGCATTTATCAAATCCAAAGGCAAAGAGTCAATGCTGCTACTTTTGGCGATTTTTACTTCCCTCATTGCGATTCTTACAGTTAGTGCAACATCTGCAAATGTTTCATTGAGGCCGATTGGTTCTTTAGTGTATTTTTTCGCTCCCGTTACTTTCTATTTCCTAGCTCGACGGGTAATCACTAACAACAAACAGTTCCTTTTTCTTCTGAAGTCTTGCCTCATTGCAGGGGCGTGCTTAGCATTTTCGTTAGTCGTCTCAGTATTCATATCAGGTGATGGCAGCGTGAGGGAGGCGGGCACACTAAATGGCAACTTCTTTTTCCTTCCTCTAACTGGCGCATATGGAATACATTCCTTGACTGCGCATTATTTTCTTGTGGCCACGGTCATTTTTTACTATTTGCTAGTTGAAAAGATTTCGAAATTGGAGTTTTCCCTGGGAGCCATCACACTCGCCATACTCCTCTACTTCATGATACTTTCACTCTCCCGAGAAACTCTTTTGGCAATCATAGTTACGGGTATTTTTTCGCTATTTAGATACTTTAAATTTAGAAATGCCTTATTTTTGGCTACACTAATTTGTGTCGCTAGTGGTTTTTCCATTTATTCTATGTTTGATGAAAACTCAAGCTGGGCAGTCAAGGTAGCTCAAACAATTGCTGCAGACAATCTGAATGAACTGTCAAGCGGCAGGTTTGAATTACAACAAATTGCACTGCGCCAAGTAATGGAGCTGCCTATTACAGGTACAGGGTTTTATGGTTTTGAATTGAACTATACGACTAGTGAGAGCTATGAAAGTTTAAGTGGATGGTCCCCGCATCTCTACTATTTAACAACTATTTGGAAGATGGGTTTAATTGCGGCACTATTCTATTTTATTTTCTTTTTTTTCATATTGAGAGATTCATTTTTATTTTCCAATATTTATTATTCTAAGTCTTCTAAATTCTATTTTGTTGCGATGTTTAGTTTTTTATTTATTATTAATCTACTGTGGGATGCGATGCTTGCTGCAAGTGTTATGGGTCTTCTTTCATTCTTCGTCGGATCGATGCGCCTAAGAGCCCCGCTAAATACTGATGCTGAAAGTCTCGTCTTGCCATGACAGCTCATGAAGTTGCGAAAAATGATATTCGGATTTTGCAGTTGGGATTTGCTGTTCCAACAGTCGTATTTGACGCCGCTATGGTTGGCGAAGCCTATCCACAGGTTCAAACATCAAAGTTGCTATGGCGACTTATAAGCGGAATCGAGCTCGCAGCCGAGTGCTCAATTGATTTACTCGGCACCGTTCCCGTTAGCGACTACCCCCGAAATCCTAAGGTCTTTTATGGATTACACCGCTGGAGTCACAAAGCCAACGCATCAGACATAGTCTTACCATTTGTTAATCTAATCTTTTTGAAGCACTTCACCCGATTTCTTGCCGCTGTATATTTTACAATTTTGTGGTTGTTTAAAAATAGAGATGTTACGGAAAAGCGTCTACTAATTTATGCGATGCACAGTCCGTTTATGCTTGTTGGCTTTTTAGTGAGCAAATTGACTGACGTTAAAGTCATACTGATAGTGCCTGATTTGCCCGCTTATATGAATGAGGGCATTAAAATGGGACGCCTCAGAAGCGTTGCTAAACAGTTAGACGCCACCATAATAAATTGGATGGTTAACGCTATGGACGGCCTAATTCTCTTGACGAAGCACGCAGCCGCAGCAATCGGGAGCCGCACGACACCGAAACTGATTGTGGAAGGCGCCATTTCGCCTGATCAGACACCAAGTTTTGCACCACTAGCTGGTCATGCATCAAATACTAGAATAGTCATGTTTACTGGTGCGTTAGTTGGTTTGGATTTGCTCCTTGATGCATTTGAATTGATCCAATGCAAGAACATTCAACTGCATCTATCTGGCAAGGGTCCTATGGCAGCAACCGTTATAGAGGCTGCACAGAAAAATAGCAGAATTACTTACTTGGGTTTTATGACTGCTGAAATACTTCATAAACGGATGGAGGAAGCGACAGTCTTTATTAATGTGCGTTCAGCTAGCACTCCATTTATTGAATTTTCCTTTCCATCAAAATTGTTGGAATATATGGCAACTGGGCGACCTACGATTTCGACTGCACTTCCAGGAATTCCGGACGACTATCACCGCTTCTTGTACATGTTGCGAGATGAGAGCCCTGAATGTCTTGCACAGCTAATTACTAAAATATGTAGCAAGAGCAATGAAGAGCTGGACCAATTTGGTAACGATGCTCGGGACTTTGTTAAAGGTCAAAAGAGCTATACACACCAAGGTGCTCGTATTTTAAAATTTGTACAGTCTTTGTAAATTGATGGCAAATAATGCTTACTATCTCTTTATTTGGTTGTCCGCGTTACTCTGCGATATCCAGCCAATTGAGATAATCAAGTTATAGTAAAATGGGTTGAATTGTGCAAGATTAAATTGAATTGAACGGAATTTCCTAGGTTGGTGGGTATCGCCACGTTTAGACTGATGAATTCGTCGTTTCGCAAAATTGTCATAAGGTTTTTAGAGACTAGCGATATCTTTTATAGGTGGTGAAGATTATTAGGCTCTTTCTCATTTGTGCATCCTAAAATTTTCGGCTTTTTCTATGATTTTTTTTTGAATGGACTAAATTGAATGGATGGCGTACTTTTGATTTCGGGCGGTACTGGCTCTTTCGGCAACGCCGTGCTCCAGCGCTTTCTAACCAAGTCCATTTCTGAAATTCGCATTTTCAGTCGTGACGAAAAAAAGCAAGACGACTTGCGAAAAAAGTTTGGCAACCCAAAACTCAAGTTCTACATTGGGGATGTTCGGGATTTTCAGAGCGTTTTGAACGCAACGCGAGGGGTAGATTACATCTTTCATGCAGCCGCATTGAAGCAGGTTCCTTCTTGCGAATTTCACCCAATGGAGGCCGTCAAAACAAATGTCCTCGGTACAGAAAATTTGCTTGAGGCTGCCATTCAAAATGGCGTTAACCGGGTCGTATGCTTGAGCACTGACAAGGCGGTCTACCCCATCAACGCCATGGGAATCAGCAAGGCCATGATGGAAAAGGTTATGGTTGCCAAGTCGCGCAATGTTGATCCTAGCAAAACCATAATTTGCGGCACACGCTATGGCAATGTGATGGCCTCTCGCGGCTCGGTTATCCCGCTGTTTGTGGACCAGGTGCGCAAAGGCTTGCCCATCACAATCACTGATCCGCTCATGACACGCTTCATGATGACATTGGGTGATGCAGTTGACTTGGTTTTGTACGCTTTCAAGCATGGCAATAATGGCGACATATTCGTCCAAAAGGCACCAGCCGCGACGGTAGAAACTTTGGCCCAAGCTGTGGGCGATCTCATGGGCAAGCCTGGGCATCCAATTGATGTTATCGGAACGCGCCATGGCGAAAAGCTTTATGAAACCTTGTTGAGCCGCGAAGAAATGGCTGCGGCTGAAGATCTGGGAGATTACTATCGCATTCCGCCAGATTTGCGCGATTTGAATTACGGCAAATTCGTGGAACAAGGCGAAGCCAAGATTTCGGTTGCGCAAGACTACCATTCGCACAACACAACTCGCCTGGACCTAGTAGGAATGAAAGCATTGCTGCAAAAGCTGAGCTTTGTTCAAGCCATCGCGCGCGGTGAGCACACCCAGGCGGAGGAATAGCGTGCGAGTTTTAGTCACAGGATCCGACGGCTTTATCGGAAAGAATTTGGTAGTTCGTTTAGGCGAATTGCCAGATTTTGTGGTTCACCGATTTGATAAAAGCGATGCACCAAACACTTTGGCTGGCAAAGTTGCAAGCGTGGACGCAGTTGTTCATTTGGCGGGTGTCAATCGCCCCGACCAAATTGAGGAGTTTTCTGTAGGCAACGCAGATTTAACAACTTCACTTTGCGAATGCATTCGGGCCTCTGGTCGACCTATTGCTTTGCTGCTGGCGTCGTCAATCCAAGCGGAACTCGACAACCCCTACGGGCGAAGCAAACTGGCTGCAGAGGTGGCCGCAGAGAACTTAAGCACTGCAACGGGCAATCCGACTGTCATTTACCGCCTGCCTAACGTCTTCGGCAAATGGTGCAAGCCCAACTACAACTCCGCTGTAGCCACTTTTTGCCACAACATTGCTAACGACTTGCCGATTCAGATCAATAACCCGTCAACACTATTAAAACTTGTGTATGTGGATGATGTTGTTGAGGCAATGGTTTACTCACTGCGCAATACAAGGTCTGGGTTTCAGCAAGGCACCGTAAGCCCGATCCACGAGATCAATTTGGGCGAACTTGCTGCGCAGATTGATGCCTTCAAGCTCTGCCGAACCACATTGATTTCTGAGCGGGTGGGTGCGGGGCTGGTGCGCGCCTTGTATGCCACCTACGTCAGCTATTTGCCGCCAACCAAGTTCGCCTATGACCTGGTTCGCCATGGGGACGACCGCGGCGTGTTTGTGGAAATGCTCAAAACACCTGACAGCGGCCAGTTTTCCTTTTTCACTGCGCACCCAGGTATCACACGCGGCGGGCACTACCACCATACGAAAACGGAGAAATTCCTCGTCATCAAAGGTTCAGCGCGTTTTGGATTCCGCCATATTTTGACTAACGAGACTTTTGAATTATTGACCTCGGGCGAAGTCTCGAAGGTGGTTGAGACCGTGCCAGGCTGGACGCACGACATCACCAACGTGGGCGACGACGAAATGGTCGTCATGCTATGGGCCAATGAAATTTTCGACCGAGACAGGCCTGATACCTTAGCGATGAAGGTCAAGCCATGAAGAAACTCAAGGTAATGACGGTAGTCGGAACGCGACCCGAGATTATTCGCCTCTCGCGTGTGCTCGCCCGCCTTGATGAGCATTGCGAACATGTATTGGTGCACACCGGGCAAAACTACGACTTTGAACTCAACCAAGTTTTTTTTGATGATTTGGGGGTACGCAAGCCAGATTATTTTTTGAGCAGTGCTGAAGGTAGCAGCGGTGCAGCCCATACGATTGGCAACCTCATAATTGCCGTAGACAAGGTCTTGGGTGAAGTGCAGCCAGAAGCTATGCTGGTGCTGGGAGACACTAACAGTTGTTTGTCAGTTATACCTGCCAAACGACGCAAAGTTCCAATCTTTCATATGGAGGCAGGCAATCGCTGCTTTGACCAGCGGGTGCCTGAAGAAACCAATCGACGAATCGTAGACCACACCGCCGACGTCAATCTGACCTACAGCACGATTGCACGCGACTATTTGCTGCGAGAAGGCTTGCCACCCGACTTGGTCATCAAGACCGGCAGCCCCATGTTTGAGGTCTTGAACTTTTACCGCGCCCGCGTCGATGCGTCTGGCGTACTGGAGAGACTCCAACTGCAAGCGCGCGGCTACTTTGTGGTTAGCGCCCATCGTGAAGAAAATATCGAGTCCGACCAATCATTTACCAAATTGGTAGCAGTTTTAAATGCTGTGGCTGAAGATCACAACTTGCCTGTCATTGTTTCAACCCATCCAAGAACACAAAAACGAATAGATGCAACCGGC
Organism: Rhodoferax sp.; assembly: GCA_031431035.1. Taxonomy (GTDB): domain Bacteria; phylum Pseudomonadota; class Gammaproteobacteria; order Burkholderiales; family Burkholderiaceae_C; genus JANYCG01. Next base: position 13,418 of record JANPCR010000258.1, on the reverse strand, counting down.
TCGCTTTTTCACTCGAATGTTCGCTTGCTGAAACCCCTCGGCTTTCACGACTACGTCAAACTTCAAATGTCGGCCAGGGCTGTGCTGTCCGACAGCGGCACCATCAATGAAGAGTCGTCGATTCTGAACTTCCCTGCCCTCAATCTTCGTGAAGCGCACGAGCGCCCTGAGGGCATGGAGGAAGCGGCCGTTATGATGGTTGGGTTGGAGGTAGCGCGAGTGCGGCAGGGGCTTGCAATTTTGAGCAAGCAACCGAGAGGCGCTGATCGATCGGACCCCCACGGCATTCGCGAGGTAGACGATTACTGCATGCCGAACGTATCTGACAAAGTTGTGCGCATCATTCACAGCTATACCGATTATGTGAATCGCGTGGTCTGGAAGAAATATTGACGCATGGCGATTCGAGTACTCTTACTTACCCAGTGGTTTGACCCTGAGCCAACTTTCAAAGGCCTCGTTTTTGCACGAGAACTGGTTCGCCAAGGGTTCGAAGTCGAGGTAGTCACTGGTTTTCCCAATTACCCAGGCGGCAAGGTCTACGCCGGTTACAAAATTAAGCTGATCCAACGTGAGTTCATTGATGGCGTTCAGATCACTCGGGTGCCTTTGTATCCAAACCATGGTCAATCTGCGTTGAAGCGGGTTTTAAACTACGCCAGTTTTGCAGCGTCGGCTCTCTTTTATGGACTGTTTTTTGCGCGGCGGGCTAACGTCATTTATGCCTACCATCCGCCCCTTACTGTGGGCATTGCCGCAAGTTTGATTCGAGTCTTCCGAGGCGTACCGATCGTGTACGACATTCAGGATATGTGGCCGGACACTTTGCGCGCTACTGGCATGCTTAACAGCCCACGTGCGCTAGGCTTGGTAGGTGCTGTTTGCAGTTGGGTTTATCGGCAAGTGGACCAAATTGTGGTTCTGTCCCCGGGGTTTAAACGCCTGCTGCTCCAGCGAGGGGTTCCTGAGGCAAAAGTAGAGACTATTTTCAATTGGGCCGATGAGGTGGCGCTGTCTGCACCGCTTGGCAAGTTGCCGCCAAATTTTCCTGGGGCCGAGCCATTCAAAATTGTTTTTGCGGGCAATATGGGTAAAGCTCAAGCACTCGATTGCATTTTGGATGCTGCCGCCCTCCTCAACGCCCGCAATTCTCGAGTCTACTTTGTGATGTTGGGGGGCGGCGTTGAAGAGTCACGATTGAAGCAACGCGCCCTGTACATGCAACTGCCCAACGTTCTCTTCCTGCCCCCAGTCCCCATGAGCGAAGTCGGCACTATTTTGGCGGCGGCAGACGCGTTACTCGTCCATTTGCGCAAAGACCCACTGTTTGAAATCACAATTCCATCCAAGACCCAGGCCTACATGGCGGTTGGCAAACCATTGTTAATGGCGGTCAACGGAGATGCAGCCGATTTGGTTTTACAGTCGGGAGCGGGCGTCATCGCAGAATCAGAAAATGCAAATGCCTTAGCGAAGGCCGCTGAAGAATTGGCGGCAATGTCACACAACGAACTTGCGGCCATGGGACAAAAGGCAATGACCCACTACAAAGAGCATTTGGCATTGGCGGTAGGGGTTGCCCGGTTTGGCAATATCTTCAAGAAACTCGCAGCAGGCAGCCAAAGGAAATGAAACGTGTTTTTGATTTTGTGGTCTCGTTGGTTGCACTACTTTTGCTGGCCCTGCCCCTTCTAATCTTGATTGTTCAGGTTCGCGGCAAGCTCGGTAGCCCAGTGTTCTTTCGCCAAACTCGACCCGGTTTGTACGGCAAACCGTTCGAAATGGTTAAATTTCGAACGATGACCGATTCGCGTGATTCAGATGGCAAGTTGTTGCCAGATGCTAGTCGACTGACGCAGTTCGGCAAGTTTTTAAGATCGAGCAGCTTGGACGAACTGCCAGAGCTTTGGAACGTACTCAAGGGCAACATGAGCTTGGTAGGTCCACGCCCACTTTTAATGGAGTATTTGCCGCTGTACTCACCCGAGCAGGCGCGGCGGCATGAAGCTCGCCCAGGCATCACAGGCTGGGCGCAAGTCAATGGTCGCAACGCGCTGAGCTGGGAAGAAAAATTCAAACTGGATGTTTGGTATATTGAAAATCAGTCGCTTTGGCTGGATATCAAAATATTGGCTCTGACGGTTCAAAAGGTGCTGGCTCGCGACGGAGTCAATGCGGTTGGTGAAGCCACTATGTCCAAATTCACGGGGAGCAAGGTGTGAAGAGATTTGCCGTTTTTGGCGCAAGCGGTTGTGGTCGTGGTGTCATGCCGCTGCTGCGCCAACAATTGCAGCGGATCGAAACTCTTCCTTGGGATTTGGTATTTGTTGATGACTCTCCAAATAACAGTCAGATCAATGGTCACTCCATTCACACATATTTGGAATGGTTGAAACAGCCAGCCGATTCGCGACAGGTGGTTCTAGCGATTGCAAATGGTGAAGTTCGTGAGAAATTATCCGACAGATGCACAAAAGACGGAGTAGATTTTATCGATGTCAAAGCGGCAAACGCAATAGTGATGGATGATGTCCAAATTGGGGCAGGATGCGTGCTTTGCCCATTCGTTACAGTGACAAGCAACATCAAAATTGGTATGCACTTTCATGCCAATCTCTACAGCTATGTCGAACATGATTCAATCATTGGCGACTTTGTTACCTTTGCACCTGGTGCCAAGTGCAATGGCAACGTAGTGATTGAAGACCATGCCTATATTGGCGCTGGGGCCATATTGCGCCAAGGAAGACCCGGTGAACCGCTTATTATTGGGCGCGGTGCTGTGGTGGGCATGGGGGCAGTCGTCACCAGAAACGTAGCGCCTGGTGCAACCGTTGTCGGCAACCCGGCCCGGGTGATGGCCCCAAAATCGTCAAGTTGAATCCAAATACTAATTTATGTTGAACACTCCTTTTTCCCCTTGGCCCAGCTTTACCGCCGAAGAAGCCAACGCCGTTCAGCAAGTTGTTTTGTCCAACAAAGTCAACTATTGGACGGGTACCGAATGCCGCGAGTTTGAGAAAGAATTTGCGGACTGGACGGGTACCAAACATGCCGTCGCCCTGGCAAATGGCACTCTGGCACTTGATTTGGCCCTAAAGGCTTTGAACATCGGCCCGGGCGACGAGGTGGTAGTCACCCCGCGTACCTTCATTGCAAGTATTTCTTGCGTGGTCAATGCGGGAGCCATTCCCGTATTTGCTGACGTTGAGGCGGACAGCGGCAATATCTCGGCCGCAACGATTTCAAAAGTCCTGACACCCAAAACCAAAGCAGTAATTTGCGTACACCTTGGCGGCTGGCCATGCGATATGGACCCGATCATGGCGCAAGCTGAAAAGCATGGCATGAAGGTGATTGAAGACTGCGCTCAAGCCCATGGCGCACGGTACAAGGGGCAAAGCGTTGGGTCGATTGGCCATATTGGCGCTTGGAGCTTTTGCCAAGACAAAATCATGACCACGGGCGGCGAAGGCGGCATGGTCACCACCAATGACGAAAAATTGTGGCGAGCCATGTGGTCGTACAAGGACCATGGCAAAAGCTATGAAGCCGTTTTTGAACGCAAGCACGCACCGGGTTTTAGGTGGGTGCATGAGAGTTTTGGAACCAACTGGCGCATGTTGGAGATGCAGGCCGCCATTGGGCGCATTCAACTTCGTCGCATGGCGCAATGGACGAAAAAGCGGTTCGCGAATGCAAATGCAGTTTGGGACGTGTGCCGAACCTCAAACGTCCTGAGGGTGCCATTGTTTGTCTGCAATTCACTTGCCTGCGATTCCAGTTGCGCAGGCCGAAATTACTGCCTACATGCCCATTACAAATGCTACGTCTATGTGAAACCCGAGAAATTGGCCAACAGCTGGACGCGAGATCGAATTGTGGAAGCGATTAGCGCTGAAGGTGTGCCCTGCTACCAGGGGTCGTGTTCAGAGGTTTACCTTGAAAAGGCTTTCGACAATACAGGGTGGCGGCCCGCGGCCAGGCTGCCCGTTGCGAAGCAATTGGGTGAAACCAGCATTATGTTTTTGGTACACCCAACACTCGACCCATTCGAAATTGAAAAAACTTGCCGGATTACGGCCAAAGTTCTGCGCGAGGCAAGTGCCATTTCGGAGCATGAGCCCGTGGTTTAACCAGCCAGGGCCTTAATGTGGTCTTTTGTTTTTCCCCAATTTGCTGCACATCTGACAAATAGTTGCCGAATATTGACCCAAGGACCTCGCGGCTGGCTGCCCAATTTTGTCCAGGGGTGGATAATACCTAGGCAAATTGGGCAAGTTGGGTTGGTTCCATTTCGGACATGCCTCAGGGAAAAACAATGATGAACGGCATTTCAAACTCGCTTTTGGCGCTGCCTCGCCCGGCTAAGCGAATGTTGGCGCTTTGTCTTGACGGGTTTTTGTGCGCACTCACCGTCTGGATGGCTCTTTGCCTCCGTCTGGACGGTTGGGTCACGCTTGAGGGCAATCATTTCTGGGCGATCGCCCTGTCTTTGATTCTGGCATTGCCAATTTTTATAGCACTGGGGCTGTACAGAGCCATATTCAGATACGCTGGTTCGTCAGCAATGTGGACTGTGGTGAAGGCCGCGTTGATCTATGGCGCTGTTTATGCTTCGGCATTGTCCATATTGGCGCTGCCGGGCGTGCCCCGAGCGATAGGGTTTTTGCAACCCGCGTTGCTCTTAATCATGGTGGGCGCATCACGCGCATTGGCAAGGTTCCTGTTGTCCGGCGCTTACCTCGGCAGAATAAAGCGCGGCAATTTACCCAAAGTCCTCATCTACGGCGCAGGCTCCGCCGGCAACGAACTTGCCACCGTCATGCGCAACAGCCTGGAGATGCGGGTGGTGGGGTTTTTGGACGATGACGATCGGCTGCATGGGCAGGATTTGAATGGTTTGCGCATTTATGACCCGCAGCAATTGCACCGCTGTGTAGAGCGGCTGGAGGTGAGCCACGTTTTGCTGGCGATTCCGTCAGTCAGTCGGCATCGGCGCAACGAAATTTTGGAGTTGACGCGCAAGGCCAAGGTGGCGGTTCGCACGCTGCCCGGCATTATGGAAATGGCGCATGGCCATGTGGAGGCCAGCGACCTGCGCGAACTGGACATCGAAGACCTGTTGGGTCGCGAAACTGTGCCTCCAGATGTTGCCTTGCTGGGCAAAAACATCAGCGGTAAGGTGGTGCTGGTAACCGGTGCGGGTGGATCAATTGGCAGCGAGTTGTGCCGTCAAATCATCAAGCTGGCGCCTGCCAAGCTGCTGTTGATTGAAGCCAGCGAATTTGCACTGTATGGCGTGCACCACGAGCTGACCCAGCTGTTGCAGGCGCCTGATGCGCCCACGCTGGAACTGCTGCCCCTGCTTGCCAGCGTGCGCGACCAGGCCCGCCTGCGCGAAGTCATGGCAACCTGGTTGCCCGACACCATTTACCACGCGGCCGCCTACAAGCACGTGCCTATGGTGGAGCACAACCCGATTGAAGGCGTTAAAAACAATGTGGATGGCACGCTGATTACCGCGCAAGTGGCGGCAGAGTTTGGCGTGAAAGACTTTGTGCTGATTAGCACCGACAAGGCCGTGCGCCCCACCAATGTGATGGGGGCCAGCAAGCGCCTGGCCGAAATGGTGTTGCAGGCACTGGCTGCCGCACCTTCACCCCACGCCACCCAAACCCGGTTTTCCATGGTTCGGTTTGGTAATGTGCTGGGGTCTTCAGGGTCTGTGGTGCCGCTGTTTCGCAAGCAAATCAAGAGCGGTGGGCCAATTACCCTGACGCACGCTGACATTACCCGCTATTTCATGACGATTCCTGAAGCCGCGCAGTTGGTGATTCAAGCTGGCGCCATGGCCAAAGGCGGCGACGTTTTTGTGTTGGACATGGGCGAGCCGATTCGCATTTTTGACTTGGCGCAACGCATGGTTGAGCTGTCTGGCCTGTCGATTCGCAATGCCGCTAACCCTGAGGGCGACATTGCGATCGACATCGTCGGTTTGCGCCCGGGTGAAAAGCTGTTTGAAGAACTGCTGATTGGCGACAACCCCACAGCCACGGGCCACGCCCGCATCATGACTGCGCGAGACCCGTTTTTGCAATTGCCTGAGCTGACGGCTCATTTGGCAGCGCTCAATTCAGCCATGTCGGCTTTTGACGTGACCGCGCTGCGCTTTTTGCTTAAGGGCGTGGTGCCCGGCTACCAGCCTGAGGGTGACGTGGTGGACTGGGTGCACCTGGCCAAACACGGCTTGGCGGACTCGCCCATGGCCATTGAAGAAGACCTTTACCTGCTTGAAAAGCAGTTGTCAACGGCGGGCGGCTCGCTGGTTGGGGCGCCTGTGAGCGCCGAAAAAACCCCGCAGCCATTGGTTGAACAACCCGAATTGCAAGAATTGCAAGATTTGGCCAAGTTTCCGCAGCCCATTCGGCTGCTGCCCACATTGTCAGATTTGCATGCGGGGGCCCATGTTGGCGCTAATGAACCGCCTCAACAAAGCCGTGAACGCAGGTTTTCAGCACAGACCTGATAGCCGCCTCATCGTGGGCGCTGGCCGCCTGCTCCAGCAACTGCAATTGGGCTGACAACTCTGGCCAAGCCATGAATTCCTCGTGCGCCTTCATGATGCGCGGGTGCTCGGTTTGCGTCGGGTTGTCGCCAATCAGCAGCTCTTCGTAGAGCTTTTCACCGGGGCGCAGGCCGACAATTGAAAATTCAATATCGCCATCGGGGTGTTGTTCGTCACGCACTTGCAAGCCGGACAGTTCGACCAAACGCCGAGCCAAATCGATAATTTTGACGGGGTCGCCCATTTCCAGCACAAAAACCTCGCCACCACTGGCCATGGCCGACGCTTGCAACACCAGCTGCACGGCCTCAGGAATGGTCATGAAATAGCGGGTGACTTCAGGGTGGGTGACCGTCAGCGGGCCACCGTGGGCCAGTTGGTCCCGAAACAAAGGCACCACACTGCCGCTAGACCCCAGCACATTGCCAAACCGCACCATGCTGAAGCAGGTGCCGCCCGGCTCGGCTTGGCTGGCCAGGGTTTGCAGTACCAGCTCGGCCATGCGTTTGCTGGCCCCCATGAGGTTGGTCGGGCGCACCGCTTTGTCGGTGGACACCAGTACAAAACTGGCAACCTGAGCGGCTTTGGCGGCTTGCGCCATGTTGAGTGTGCCAAACACGTTGTTCAGCATGCCCTCAGACGGGTTGCATTCCACCATGGGCACGTGCTTGTAGGCGGCCGCATGAAACACCTTGTTGGGGCGGTAGTGGCTGCAAATCCAGTCCAGCCGGGCGCGGTTGACCACGCTGGCCAAAAGCGGTACCAGTTCCACCCCGGGGTATTGGGCGGCGCACAGGGCTTCTAGCTCGCGGTGCAGGGTGTAAAGGCCAAATTCGCTGTGGTCCAGCATGAGCAACTGTTTAGGCTGCTCTTGCAAAATTTGGCGGCACAGTTCGCTGCCAATGCTGCCACCCGCACCGGTCACCAATATTACTTTTTGATGCAATCGGCTGGCGACCAAATCGGTTTGCGGCTTCACAGCTTCACGGCCCAGCAAGTCTTCTACGTCCAGCTCACGAAAATCTTTGACGGTCACGCGGCCACTGGCCAGGTCTGACAAACCCGGCAGCGTGCGGGTGTGCACGGGCAGCGCACGCAGGCTGTGAATGATCTTGTTGCGCCGCTCGCGGGTGGCACTGGGAATGGCCAGCAAAATGTCGGTCACGGCCAGTTTGGCCACCATGGCGGGCACCTGGTCGGGTGAAAAAACGGGAATGCCGTTGATCGTGCGGCCAATTTTGGACGGGTCTTCGTCCACAAAACCCAGCAGGTTGAACTGGCGCGTCATGGCCATGGCTGACGCCGTTTGCACCCCCACCACGCCTGCGCCAAAAATCAGCATGCGGCCCTGGTTGGGGGGCCGTAAAATACCATGCACGTCAGCCAGCCAAAACCGGGCAATGGCGCGGCTCACGCTGACCAGCAGCAAAAAAATGATGGGCTGCAACAGCCCCAAAGTGCGGGGAATAACAGGCCAAGTTTGCAACAGCAGCAAACAGGTGATGATGACCGCGTAAATCGCAATCGCCTGGCTGATGGCCACCAGCGCGTCCAGCCCGGTGTAGCGAAAAATAGCGCGGTACAACCCGAGCCGGATGAAAATAGGAATGGCGATGAGCGGTGCCAACAAATAAGCCCACCACTGGTTGCCCACAGGCCAGTGCAGCATGTCCAGCCGCAATGAGAACGCCGCCCAGGTCGACACCAGCGCCAGCACGATATCCAAACTCATTACCACCGCACGTTTGGTGTTACGTGGCCAATCTAGAACCTGTCTGTACATGCGGTGCGGTGAATTCTGGGGTTACCGTTGGGGTCGGGGTTTCGCTTTATGCTCTTGAAGCTCGGGCGCAGTGAGCTATTTTGCAACACGCAAGCGCACTGGAAACCTTAGCGCCAAAACAAAAAGCCCCCGCTGGCAGCAGCGAAGGCTTTGGAGATTGGCTTTGCAGAAAACTGTAAGCCAATACAGCAACGATTAGTTCGCGCCGGTAGTGACTGACAAGCCAACGCCGCTCAGGAAGACTCCATTAATCAAAATTGCGCCGTCTGCGGCGATCGTGACAGGGAAAGAAGAGGTGCCTGCGGCAAGTTTTAAGGTCAACGTTGCAGTGCGGGCAGCGGTGGAACCATTTGCAGGTGCACCAGCCGTGGCGACCGTGAAGGTGCAAGGGGTTTCTGTGAACACTGTGCCCACAGGCACCGCTGCGTTGGTCGAAGTCTTGACGGTGAAAATGCACGAACCGAAGGTTGTTGTACCTGTGACAACGCCAGCGCTGGACGTTGCTTTGAACGAAGGCGTAGCCGATTTGTCTGTGAACTCAAGCACGGTGGATGTAGTGGAACCCAAAGCGCCGCCAGCAAACGTGAATGACGTGTTGGCAATGGCATTGGTAATAGCTGCGCCATTGGCTGGGCCAATGGAAACGGTTGCGTCAGAGGTAGCAACTTTGGCAGCAGGCGCTGGGGTAGACGTACCGCCACCACCGCAAGCGACCAATGCGGCTGTTGCAGCTGCGGCCAGAACGAATTTAAAACCGGAAAAAGCGATGCTCATAAAAAAACTCCTCTTTGCTTTGAATTGGGGCAGTTCGGGGATACGAACCGCTTAGCATTGTAGGGGCAACGTCGACGCGGCTTGGCATGTTGTTGCCAAGCAATTCGCTGCCACAACTTGGACGCGCCAAAACAAAAAGCCCCCGCTGACAGCAGCGGGGGCTTTTGAGATTGGCTTTGCAGGGGACTGAAAGCCGAGTTAGCAACGATTAGTTCGCGCCAGTGGTGACTGAAAGGCCAGCGCCGGCCATGAAAACTCCATTAAGCAAGATCGCGCCGTCTGTAGCAACGATGACAGGTACCGAAAGAGTGCCAAAACCCGGGGATAAGTTAAAGGTCGCAACACGGACAGACGATGAACCGTTTGCAGGAGCGCCAGCCGTTGCGACCGTAATGGTGCAAGGGTTGTAGGTGAACACGGTGCCCACAGGTACTGCTTGATTGGTCGAAGTTTTGACAGTGAAGATACACGAACCGAAGGTGGTTGTACCAGTAATAACACCGGCGCTAGATGTTGCGCTGAAGGCGGGAGTCGCCGACTTGTCGGTGAATTGCAACACTGTCGAAGAGGTAGAACCCAATGTGCCGCCCGCGAAGGTGATCGACGTGTTGGCAATAGCGTTGGTGATCGTAGCGCCATTGGCAGGGGCAAGCGCAACGGATGCATCAGATGTAGCAACTTTGGCAGCGGGCGCTGGGGTAGACGTACCGCCACCGCCGCAAGCGACCAGGGCCGCAGTAGCAACAGCGGCGAACAAAAATTTGATACTTGAAGAAGACATGCTCATTTGGAATCCTTTAGAGGGAAATTGGTTTTTGGATCGCGTGACAAAGTGATGCCCCACCCAAGGTCAACTTTACCTTAAAACACGGGGTAGACGCACCAAATCGACAGTTTCTCAAAGCTTTGGTGTGGCATAAATGTAAAAAGCTTGTCGCATTCTGTGAATTTGTCCCGCAAAGTAAGCTTGGCTTAAGCGCCCGGCGTTGAGTTGGTCCACGTCCAGCGTGGTCTCTAAGGCTAAATCGCGCACGGCGCTGGGTTGCACCAAATTGGCGGCTTCATTCGCGTCAGTGATGCGGGTGCGCACCGATTGCGCGTATTGCGAGGGGCCTGAAAACACGACCGGCCCCGGAGCCATGCCTTGGCGCGGGGTGAGCGGAAAGCTCAGCTGTAGGCCGGCAAATTTGCGTTGTGCGCCTGCGCGGTAGAAAAGCTGCACGCTTACGTCGCCAAACCAGCGCGTCCATTCAAGCGAAGGGCCAAAACTGCCGTCGCCATACTTTTGCACGCCTGCTTCTAGCGACACGTCAGTGGCCAGGGCGTGTCTGTAACTGGCGGCCAAAGTGCGCTCTTGCCCGACCAGGCCGCCGGGGGCTTGGTTGTAGGCGGCGGCGCGGCCGCGCAGCAGGTTGGATGTGCCGGGTATGAAGGCCAACGCCTCGCCCTGTGCGCCCAGCGCGTCGTAGTGAAAGCGGCCCACCGCCACGCTGGTCAAAATGTCGGGGTTGAGCCAAAAACTTTGCTGCAAAGCCAGCGTTTTAAGGCCGTTGCGCTGGCGCAGGTCTTCAAAAATGCCGCCGATTTGGGCATTGGGCGAGTTGGCAAACTGCTGAACAAAGTTGCTTTGCAAGCGCGCACCACGCCACAGCGGCACTTTGACTTGCAGGTTGGCGGCCAGCGAATAATCCAAAGCGGCAAATTCGGTGCCCACGGCGTAGGCGAGCTCAGGCTTCAATTCAAGCCGGACCAGCGAATGGCTGGAGGGGGCGTTGTCTAGCCATTGCACGTCGTAGCTGCCGGTTGCGCCCAAGCGGTCCCACACCAGGCTGTCGCGCACAGGGCTAGCAGCACCGTCGCGCAAAAATTCTCTGAAAACGGTGACGCCGACTGAGGTTTCGTACAGCGCCAAGCCGCCCTTCAGCGTGATGGCGTGCACACGCTGGGCACCTTGGGGGGCCATTTCAGCACCCAAACCCAGCACCAAGCCCAAAGCGTCGGCTTCGTTGTGGGCATAGCGGTTGTTTTCGTATTCGACCACCAACACTTTGCCGACCATGCCGTCGCGCAGGCCCACGCGCACGCGCTCCAGGCCCACGCCCACCAAGGCTTTTCGCAGACTGCTCAGGCGATCTGCGGGGGTGGCTTTCATGGCGCTGTCGGCGGATTTGGCGTCAGGTTTGGCGTCGATGGGCGGCAGTGCTTGGCTGGCAGATGGCTTGTAGGTGGCCTGTTTGGACTCGGTGTCGCCCAGCGGCATGATCAAACCAACGGAAAATTTAGCGGCGTCGGCGTTGACGCCCGCTGGCGTTTGCGCACCAAACGACTGCTGCAAGGTGCCTACAAATTGGGCATTGCCCAGCGCCGCGATGGACGGCGAATGCCAGCGCAGGCCCGCGTGCTTTTGGCGGCCATCGTACTCGGCCAAAGCCGTCAATCCAGTAGCCCCCAGTGGCACGGACAGGCCGCCAAAGACGCCGTTGAAGGTGGCAAACTCGCCCGGCGCGTCGTTGCGCGGTGTGCCACGCGCATAGCCCAGCGTGGCGCTGACCGGACCAAACTGGTCGCTGACAACCAGGTACGCCGATTTGAAATAGGCCGCGCCGCCCGCCACGTCGTTGAAACCGATGGCGATGCTGGGTGCGGTTGCCCAAAGCGCTGGCAGTTGGAATTTGACATTGGCCGACAGATCGCGCGCGCCGCTGAACAAAATGGAGCCCGCAATCGGGTCGGTGTAATCGGCCAGGCGGCCATACAGCTCAAAACCCTGAAACAGCCCTAGCCCCAGGCTGAAATTCTTCTGTGTGCCGTTCAGCCCCAATGCGTTTTCTTGAAAATTGCCATAGGTCAAGGCCAGGCTGCCCGTGGGCAACACCTGCGCCGACGGAATGACCAAGCCACCTGTGACGCCCTGCGTGCTGGCGGCCAGTGGGCTTGGCGATTGCGCCCATGCGGCTGACGCGCTGCCGAGCAGCAGGCTGAGGACGGCCAGGGTGCTGACGCTGCCGATGCTTGGGTGGACGCCAGCATGTTGGCGCGATTGGAAAGGATGGAGGGGTGAAAGCTTGAATTGAGTCGCCATGGGGTGGGTTCTGGTGTTGCGTGGGAGCCGAGGGGAAAGTGAAGGCGATGAAGGCGATGAAGGCGATGAAGGCTATGCAGGAGAAGTGGCGCTGGATTTGGACATTGGTATTTGCTATTGTTATTGTTACTGCTGCTGTTGCTGTTGCTGTTGCTTTTGCTTTTGCTTTTGCTATTATTTATATAGCAAACTATGTATATTATTCGAGAGCTAGAGGCCTATTTTATTCATATTTTGGCCATTTTACCTGCTTTTTGAGAAAAAAGAACCTGCAGGTTCATTTATGCTGTTTTTTGCATCATTTGGGCAAAACGCTGCAAATCGACATTGCCACCGCTCACAATCACGCCCACCCGCTTGCCCGCCAGCGGCAAACCGGCAAAACGCGCGGCGGCAAAGCTCAGGGCACCCGTGGGTTCCACCAGCATCTTCATGCGTTCAGCGTAAAAGCGCATGCTGCTGATGAGTTCGTCATCAGTCACCGTCAAAACGCCCTGCACAAGAGTTTGCATGAGGGCAAAGTTAAGTTGGCCCACACTTTGGGTTTGGGCACCGTCAGCAATGGTTTGCGGCGTGGCAATGCGCACAATGCGCCCGGTTTGCAAGGACTGTTGCCCATCGTTACCAGCTTGGGGTTCCACGCCATAAACTTGGCAGCCCGGCGACAAGGCGTGGGCCGACAGCGCAGAACCCGCCAGCAGCCCGCCGCCGCCCAGGCAAACCAGCAAAAAGTCCAGCGGGCCGACTTCGTCAAACAGCTCTTTGGCAGCGGTGCCTTGGCCTGCAATCACGTCGGGGTGGTCATAGGGCGGCACCATGGTCAGGCCGCGCGCTTGGGCCATTTGCAACATCATGGCTTCGCGGTCGTCTTTGAAACGGTCGTACAAAATAACCTCGCCACCGTAGCCGCGCGTGGCTTCAATTTTGAGCGGGGGCGCGTCTTGCGGCATCAAAATAACGGTAGAAATACCCAGCAAACGGCCCGACAGCGCCACCGCCTGCGCATGGTTGCCAGATGAAAAGCAAATCACCCCAGCCTGGCGCTGCGCTGGGTTCAACATAGCCATGGCGTTGTAGGCGCCCCTGAATTTGAATGCGCCCATGCGCTGAAAGTTTTCGCATTTGAAGAACAGCTGCGCGCCCAAAGCCGCGTCTGCCGTGGCAGAGGTCATGACCGGGGTGCGGTGGGCGTGGCCGTGGAGGCGAACGGC